>JBBPYN010000020.1:0-35192 GCA_038199875.1 Rubrobacterales bacterium | reverse complement strand
TGTCCCAGCGTAGCTCGGCGTAGGCGTCGCGCAGCCACAGCGCGGTGGTGTAGAAGGCCGAGGGCCCGCGGCCGCGGCTGGCGGGCGGTTCGTCCACGTCCTCGCGGTTGCGCGCGGGCGAACGCAGCGCAGGACTCTCCCAACGTGCCTGGCATGCTTACCCTCGACCGCTCGGGAAGGGTCATCTCCCACACCGCCTCGGCGGAACACTGGCTCAGGGACCTCGGAGACCTCGATACCTCATGGTGTGACGACGGACTCCCCATGGCGGACAGGATGGTGTCAGGTGCCCTGAAGCACGCGCTCGCCCCGAGAACAGACAACGACGCGAACCTCAATCCCAAGGGTGCGCGTCCGAGGGCGCTCGGGACGCTGGCTCGCGCTCTATGGCTCACTTTCCGAGCCGTCAGGCGACCGTCCGGGCGAGATAGTGATCGTCGTCGGGCCTGCCAAACCGGAGGACGTGGCGTGGCTGAATGTCGCTGCCTACGGCCTCAGCCCGCGCGAAGAGGAGGTCATCGGGCTCCTGGTGCGCGGCTTTACCAACCGCCAGATCTCGAGCGCCCTCTTTATCTCCGAGCACACCGTCCAGAGACACATCTCCAATATCTCCGAGAAGGTCGGCGTCAGAAGTCGCAAGAACCTCCTCAAGCGCCTGTTTTTCGAGAACCTTCTGCCGGTCATGGTCGGCAGTTAGGGATCAACCTTCAGATTTCAGGTTTCACAGCAGGTCCGGGTTGATGCCAACGACACCACGGAGATCGCCGCCGCCCACGGACCGCCTCACCGCAGTGTATTCCCGCTTCCGCGGGAATGACGTATGGGTGTGCGCAGGCAGCTTCTCCGTCCGCAAAGCCTGGACGGGTTCGAACGGACCCGGCACGACCGCCTGACAAGCGTAGGCCGCCAGGCCGGAGCGTGCTACTACTCAGCCGGTATTCAACATGCCCGAAGATACGCCCGATATAGAGAGCAGCAGGGTGTTCAGGGCGTCTTCGCGCTCCGGCGAGTCTTCGGAGAGTGCGCGGAGACGGCGAAGGAGCGTAACCTGGACGTAGGAGAGCGGGTCCACGTAAGGGTTACGCAGGCGTATTGACCTCTGCAGCACGGGGCTGTTGTCGAGCAGATTCTCGTTGCTGGTGATGAGGAGCAGGGCATCAACACAGGCGGCGTGCTCCTCGGAGATTCTGGTCCACAGGCGTTCCCGAATGTCCGGATCCGAGACCAGTGATGTATAGTTTTCGGCTATGCGCAGATCGCTCTTGGCAAGCGTCATCTGCATGAAATCGACGAGCGTCCTGAAGAAGGGCCAGCCCTCGTACATCTCACGCAGAATATCCAGTTTCCGGGCATCGGCCGCGTAACCTCCGAGGGCGGTGCCGGCGCCGTACCAGGAAGGGAGCAGGAAACGGTTCTGGGTCCAGGCGAACACCCAGGGTATTGCCCTGAGGCTATCGACCGTCGGGTTCTGCACCCGGCGCGCGGGCCTGCTGCCCATGTTGAGCAGGGAGAGCTCCCCGATGGGGGAGGATTCGGAGAAGAAGGGTAGGAAGTCCTCATCTTCGTAGACCAGTGCCCGGTACGTCTCGCTGGCCGTCTCCGAGAGGTCTTCCATGGCCCCCAGCCAGCGCGGGTCCGGCTCGTGGGGGTTCTCGTCGGCGCTCGCTTCGAGGACTGCCGCGAGCACGGTGTCCAGGTTGCGCCGGGCCAGGCCTCGCATACTGTACTTGAAGGAGATCACCTCTCCCTGCTCGGTTATCCGGATCGGGCCGTGCAACGTATCGGGGGGTTGCGCCATGATCGCCTGGTAGCTTGGCCCTCCTCCCCGCCCGGCGCTCCCACCCCTCCCGTGGAAGAGCCGCAACCTGACACCAAACTTACTGGCGACAGACGAGAGCAGACCCTGCGCCTTGTAAAGGGTCCAGGTGCTCGTGACGTAGCCTGCGTCCTTGCCCGAGTCGCTGTAGCCGAGCATGATCTCCTGCAGGTCGCCGCCCTCCTTGAGCGAAGAGCGGTAGAAGGGGTCCTCCAGAAGGTAGCCAAGTACCTCGGGCGCCCGTACGAGGTCGTCGACGGTCTCGAACAGAGGAGTCACATTCAGGTAGTTGGCGGTACACCCGCCGTTCTCGTCGACCTCGAGGAGTCCGGCCCTGCGGGCGAGAAGCTGCACGCTCAGGACGTCGCTCGCGTTGTGGGCCATGCTCAGGACGAACGTCTCGACCGGCGTGCCCGAGAACTCCTCCCTCGCGCGCCTTATGCGCCCGAAGGTCTCGAAGACCTTGCGAGATTCCTCCGAAACGTCATCGGGTTCGGGAAGCAGGAGGTCAGGAGTAGTGAGAAGCTTGCGCAGTAGCGTGGCGCGCTCCGCTTCGTCCATCTCCAGAAGGTCTTCCCCCGTGCTGTTGGATATAAGCCCGGCGACGGCCCTCACCACGGTGGCGCTCTCCTGGCGGACGTCCAGCTTCGCCAGGTGGAAGCCGAAGACCTCGGCCTGGCGGACGAGGTCCCGTAGTCCCCCTTCTGCGACCCGCTTCCCGCCGTTCTGCAGCAGGCTCTCCCTGATAGCGTACAGGTCGCGCAGGAACTCCGTCGGGCCCGGGTAGGCGGCGGGGGAGCCAGGTTCTTCCAGGACGCTACCAAGGCGTTCAGCAATAAACAGCAGCTTGCGGCGGTAGATCTCGTTTGGATCAACGCCCCGGAAGCGGGCGGCCACTACGGGCATTAGCCTCTCGTCCCGCTCGACCGAACGGCGTAGTTCGTCTGAGACAGGGATCATGCGCGCGGACTGGCTCATGTGGTCCGCCATCCACTCTACATAAGCCAGGTGGCGCTTGAGGATGACCTCGCGATGCAGGCCGAGCGCGGCCGTAATCATCTCAGGCTCGACGAACGGGTTGCCGTCCTGGTCACCGCCGACCCAGGAGCCGAACTCAAGGACGCGTCCAAGTGGAGGAGTATCCTCCGGGTACTGGCGCGACAGCTCGTCCTCGAACTCCCTGTACGCTTCGAGAGTGGCTGAGATAAGCGGGTTCTCGAAGAAGAGTAGCGTACGCTCGATCTCTTGCTCTACCTCGGGGCGACGGACCCTCAGCTCGTCGGTCTGCCACAGAATGGTGATCTCCTCCGCCAGGTCCTCCTCCAGCCGCCTCTTCTCTTTCCACGTGAGGTCAGGAGACTCCAGGGACTCGAGCATCTCCCCGATCCTGACGTGCTTGCGCCTGACGCTCCGCCGCATGGCCTCGGTCGGATGGGCGGTCAGTACGAGACCGACCTCCATGCCATCTAGCACGCTGCGCAGCGCTTCCCTCCCGAGTCCTTCCCTCCCCAGCCGCGCGAGCGCGCTCGCCACCGAGGCGCGTTGCGGAGGATTGCCTACCGAAGCCTCGTACTGCCGCCTGCGCCGCACCCTGTGGTAGCGCTCCGCGATGTTCACGAGTTGGAAGTACACAGAGAACGCGCGCACTATTCGCCGCAGCTCGCCAACGCTCATCGCGTCGATCCGCCGCCTTAGCCTCGCGTCCAGCCCAGGGTCGTAGTCGAAGCGCAGGCGTTTGCACTGGAGCCGAATCTCCTCCTCGGTCTCGAACAGGTCCTTCCCCTCCTGCTCGATCAGGATCCTACCTAGCACCCTTCCGAGGAGGTTGATGTCCCTGCGCAGCGGCTCGTCTTTCGGCTCGAAGCCGATCCCAGGCGGGAGGTCCGCGTAACCCGCCTCTGGCACCCTCGTAGATCTGCCGCGGATATCCACCCCGGTAGAGTACCATTACCCCTGGTCCGCACGACGATGGAACACGAATATTTGTACATCGGTACAACGGAAGGCCAGACTTGAGGATCTCAGAACGCAGCATCGAAGAGGTCAGGGAGACCGCCGACATCGTCGAGGTCACCTCCGAGTTCACGGCCCTGAAACGCCAGGGAGCCCGCTTCGCCGGCCTCTGCCCCTACCCCGATCACCAGGAGAAAACCCCATCCTTCAGCGTCGATCCGGAGAAGGGTCTCTACCACTGTTTCGGGTGCAAAAAGGGCGGGGACGCCATCAAGCTCGTGATGGACCTCAAGTCCTTCGATTTCGCAGAATCGGTCTCCTACCTCGCCGAGCGCTCGGGCGTGGACCTGCAGTTCGAGGGTGGGGGAGACCCCGACGCTGCGAGGCAACGCGCCCTGCGTCGGCGCGAGATCCACAGGGCACTCGCCGCCGCCACCGTCTACTATCATAAGTACCTACTCACGTCCCAGACCCAGGAAGCAGAGAACGCCAGAAAGTACCTCAGAGACCGCCATATGCAACATTCTACTATAGAAGAATTTCGTTTGGGGTACGCACCGCCGCGGGGTACGTCGGGGTTTCTGGCGGCTGCTGGGAGGTTGGATCTCGACAGGGGAACCCTCGATGCGGCTGGGCTTCTTTCGTCGCGTGGTGGGGAGCGTTTCGCGGGTAGGATCACCTTCCCCATTTCCGATCGGCGGGGTAGGATCGTTGGTTTCGGGGCGAGGACCCTGGGTGATGCGCAGCCAAAGTACCTGAACTCTCCAGAGACGGACGTCTTCAACAAGCGGGACCTGCTCTACGGCTTCCCGCAGGTCTCCGAGACGATGCGGAGGGAACGCGCCGCGCTCGTCGTCGAGGGTTACACCGACGTGTTGATGCTCTACCAGAAGGGCATCAAGAACGCCGTAGCCACGCTGGGCACGGCGACGACCTCAGGACACTTGCGCACGCTGAGTGGCTACGCAGATAGGATCTACGTCCTCTTCGACCCTGACGCGGCCGGAGAGAAGGCCATAGAGCGGGCGGCCGCGACCGCCGCGGAGCTGAAGCTGGACCTCCGCGTCTTGCGCCTGCCCGAAGACCCGGCGGATTGGCTACTGCGGCATCCTCCCGAGGAGTTCGAAGAGCAGCTGGAGGGCGCCGTGCCCGTTCTCGAGTACGGCATCAGGCGCATCGTCGCCAAGACCCGCGGTGCTGGCGCCACGGAACGCTCCAGGGCCGTCCCCGAGATCAGGAACATGATCCAGGAGATAAAAGACCCCGTCCTCTATCGCGAGGCCTTGCGCCTGGCAACCGAAGCCCTCGGCGTAAGTCCCGAAGTCCTGAGAAGGAAAGAGCCTGCCAACGCGCGGGCCGAGCAGCAGCGCGATAGTGGTCCGTCTGATCCTCACGCGGAGGCCGGCGGGGCCGTGCTTACCCTCATTCTCACCAGGCCCGACCTGACCGCCCCCCTTCTCAAGGAGGGCCTGCAGAGCCGGGCTCTACCAGCGCCTTTGGCGTTGCGTAGCGAGGACTTCCGCGACGAGACCCAGGCCGGGATCTTCGCCCTGCTAAGAGAGCACGCCGGCGGAGATCTCGACGCCGTCCTCGCCGACGAGAGGGCCAGGCCGCTCATGGACCGGATCGGCGCCCTCGCCTCCCAGGGGGAGAGGCTCTATCCTTCCGAAACCTCCGTCCGCGAGGCGTGGTTGCGCCTGGCGATACTGAGCCGCGAACAGAGCAAGCGCGAGACCCAGGATTACGACCGCAAGGACCAGCTCCAGTCGGAGATTCAAAGTTTGAAACAGGCCCTGCGTTCCGTCTCCACAGGAGCTTGAAGCCGCGGGCCTCGAACCGTATAATCCACTCTTGTAACATTCCCCTGTAGCTCAATTGGCAGAGCATTCGGCTGTTAACCGAAGGGTTGCTGGTTCGAGTCCAGCCGGGGGAGCTAGGCGGTACCGCCCAGGTTTCCCGCCGCGGGCCCATAGCTCAGTTGGTTAGAGCATCCGACTCATAATCGGACGGTCCCAGGTTCGAGTCCTGGTGGGCCCACCCAACCGAAACTCGCCCCACCTACTCCCCAACGCAGCCCGATTTTTCTCCGCATACCCCAACATGTTGCGGTTCATCCCACACACGACCGACATGTTACGCCCAAACTCTGCCCACGTTCTTGCCGAAAGCCCCCCATTCTCCAGCAGATCTCGTTTTTTTATCAGGGGTCCTTAACCCTAGGGGAGGGGGATAAAAGAGCATCTGGGCCCAGAACGGGCTACTTGTTGGCCGGTATCGGCCGCCCAGATTGCGCTTTTTCCGTGCATATGCAAGAATTTCGCTGTTGTGGGTCAAAGTGGAGCGTAGTGGGAGGACACGGCGCTGGCCCTTTTAGGCGAGTACGAGCACACGCTGGACGAGAAGGGGCGCATGACGCTCCCTTCGCGGCTCCGACCTTATTTTGAGGGTGGCATCGTAGTTACCAAGGGGGTGGACAGATGTCTGTTCGCCTTCCCGCCTGAGGAGTGGGCGGCGTTCAAGGCCAACATAAATGCCAACGCTGACCTCTCGGCCAGGGGGCGCCAGCTCTCGCGGATGTTCTTCTCCATGGCCTTCGAGGCGACGTTGGATCGGCAGGGTCGGGTTTTGATCCCGCCCAAGCTCGCCCGCTACGCAGGGCTACAGCGCGATGTGACGATCACGGGTGTGGATGACCGGTTGGAGATCTGGGACACAGAGGAATGGGACCGCTATGTCTCGGGCGCTGACGACTCGTTCTCCGAGATCGTTGAGGAGTTCGCGGGAAGGGACCTCGGCGGGTGATGGCGGCAGGACACCGTCCCGTCATGCTAAAGGAGGCGGTGGCCGCCCTCAGGCTGGCTCCTGAAGATGCGGTGGTGGATGCCACCTTCGGCGGCGGCGGCCACTCCAGGCTGATACTCGCTAACCTCGGACCCGGCGGGAGCCTGGTTGGCATCGACAGGGACCCGGAGGCGGCCGCGAGGGCGTCTGACCTCTTGCGGGACCCGCGCTTCGAGTACGTCTCGGATTCCTACGACAGGGCGTTGTGGACGATGGTGGAGAGAGGTAGTCGGGGCGATGCGATCCTGTTCGACCTCGGGCTCTCCAGCTTCCAGGTGGACGAGCCTGAACGCGGTTTCTCCTACGTTGATGAGGGACCGCTTGACATGCGGATGGACCCTCGCTCGGGTGTTTCTGCGGCAGAGTACCTGAACACCGTCGAGTTCGGAGAGCTTGCGAGGGTGCTTTCCGAGTACGGGGACGTGCCGCGAGGCGAGGCCAGGCGTGTCGCGCGGGAGGTCATCAGCAGAAGACCGCTCCTGGTTACGACGGAGCTGTACGAGGCTGTTCGGGCGGCGGTAGGCTGGAAGGAGAGGGGCGGCAACCCGGCCAAGAGGATCTTCCAGGCCGTGCGGGTCAGGGTTAACGACGAGTTGGGGAGTCTCGGCCGGGCGCTCGAAGCCGCGGAGCAGCTCCTTACGTCGGGCGGAAGGCTCGTGGTCGTTACGTTCCACTCCGGGGAGGACCGCCTCGTCAAGCGCTACATCTCCGAGAGGGAGGGGCGGTGCGTCTGTCCGCCTGAGCTACCGGTCTGCGTTTGCGGCGCGCGGCCCATCTTCAGGAAGGGCGAGGTTCTGACGCCTTCTTGGCGTGAGATAGAGGAGAACCCGCGCAGTGCCTCGGCCAGGCTGCGGGTGGCGCTGAGGACGGCCGAGCCTCCGGGGGACGGTGGCTGATGGCCGCGCCGCAGCGCAGGTACAGGGCCACGCTCCCTACGGAACCAGCGTGGCCCGTCGAGAAGCGCGCCCCGGATCGCCCGCTGCGCCGGAAGGCCGCCGGAAGGCGCCGCCGGTTTGCGATGTTCGTGGTTGTACCCGTGCTCTTGATGCTGGGGAGCGTCTATTTGCACACGGTGGCCTCGGGACTCGACACGAGGGCGGCCGAAGTAGGAGTGAAGCTCGACAGGGCCACAGAAGAAGGGGAGAGACTCGAGGTCAGGGTCACGGAACTGTCGGGCTCCGCGAGGATTCGGGAGCGTGCAAAGAAGCTCGGCATGCAACAGCCCGGTAGCAGCGCCTTGAAGGTCTACAGAAGCAAAGCGGAGGATGGGACGAACCATGGGACACGACAGGAAGGAGGGGAGCCGAGGTAACGTTGACCGGTCAAGGCGCCGTAACGCGAAGCGCGGCCGTGGCAAGGCTACCCCCCCTCGTACGAAAACCCCAGACAGTAGGGCCCCAGGCGGCAAGGTCGTTCCGCTCGCCGGACGGAGGCGCCGTGGCAGGGGTCGTCAGACCCCTCGTGTGCGGCCCGCCGCGGGCGGAACACGGACCGTCGGCCACAGGCGGTTGTGGACCGTTGCCGCGGTGTTCGTTGTGAGCGGGTTCCTCTTGGGCGGAAGGGCTGTGCACATCAGCCTTACGGAGGACAAGGACTACAGGGCGTTCGCCGCCGAACAGAGCTGGGATGGCACCGAGCCCGTCCCGCCGACGCGCGGCAGCATCGTCAGCGCCGACGGAAGGGAACTGGCGACCAGCCTCGAGGTCGCCCGAGTCGTCGCGACCCCTTACCAGATAGCAGATCCCGAAGCTACGGCCCAAGAACTGGAGGCCGTGATCGGCCGCGAGACGGGCCGGAGTAAGAAGGAAATTGAAGCCGCGCTCTCCAAACGCGATGCGAACGACCGGCTCATGGGATACAGCGTCGTGGCAACCGGCATAAAACCCGAGACCGCGGCCAGGGTCCAGGCAATTGGCCTCGAAGGAATCATGACGGCCCCAGATACGGAGAGGATCTATCCGAACGGGACCCTCGCCAGCCAACTCGTCGGACATGCCGGCGACTACGGCGATGCCTTCGGCGGGGTCGAGGCCCGCTTCGACGAAAGGCTTAAAAGCGGTAGGGACGTAAGGTTGACGGTCGACACAGCGGTACAGCAGGAGCTGCAGAAAGCCCTCGGGACAGCCGTCGAGAAGAGCAAGGCCAAGGGCGCAGTCGGGGTGGTCATGCGCGTTGACGATGGGTCCATCGTCGCGCTCGCCAACACGCCGTCCTACGACAACAACGACTTCGACGATGTTCCGATAGACGATCAGCGTAACCGGGTCCTCACAGACCCTTACGAGCCAGGCTCGACCTTCAAGGCTTTCACCGTGGCTTCGGCGCTAGAGGATGGAGCGGTCACGCCGCAGGACAAGTTCGTCGTTCCCGACCACATGACCGTCGCCGACTACATCATCAACGATTCCGAGCCCCACGAGACGGAGGTATTGACTCCTGGAGGCGTGCTCGAGCACTCAAGCAATGTCGGAGCCACGAAGGTCGCTATGGAGCTAGGCGGCAAGAAGCTCGACAATTACATGCGCGACTTCGGCTTTGGCTCAGCAACTGGTGTGGACCTGTGGGGTGAGAATCTGGGAGACGTCCCCGCTTACAAGGATTGGAGCGGCGTCTCGATCGGGAACGTACCCTTCGGGCAGGGTTTTACCGTGACGCCCTTGCAACTCGTCTCCGGCTACGCCGCCCTCATCAACGGTGGGCACAAGGTCACGCCGCATGTCGCCGAACAGGACGCCAGGGCAACACGCGGCCCCCGGGTGATAAGCGGGAAGACCTCGGCTATAGTACGCGGGATGTTGCAGGGCGTCGTCGACGACGGGTCTGGCCACTTCGCCCAGATCTCCGGTTACACGGTGGGCGGCAAGACGGGGACCTCGCAGAAAGTCGACCCGAAGACCGGGACCTACGGCGCCAGGTACGTGGCCTCCTTCGTAGGTTTCGCCCCCGCTACCGACCCCGAGTACGTAATGCTGATAGCCGTCGACGAACCAGCTAAATCCTACTGGGGAGAGGTAGATGCCTGTCCGGCCTTCCGCGAGGTGATGACCTTTACGCTTGGGTACTTCAACGTCCCGCCCGACCGTCGGGGTTTCAAAGCAGAGGAGTCCCTCTGGTGAGGCCCGCTACCCTTGCGGAGGCCGCGCAAGTCATGGGCGCCGATCTCCCGACCTCGCGCACGAACGCTTTTGTGAGCAGGGCGGCCATCGACTCAAGGAAGGTGCGCCAGGGCGACCTCTTCTTCGCCATGCGCGGCCGGACGGACGGCGCGGACTTCGCCCCCGAGGCGCACCTGCGCGGAGCCGTGGCGACCGTCGCCATCCGCCAACTGGATGTGCCGACCCTCGTCGTGGACGACCCCGCGAAGGCTCTGCAGAGGCTCGCGCGGTGGACCCTCGTCCGTACGGACGCTCCTTCGCCGACGGTTATAGGCATCACGGGGACGGTCGGGAAGACCACGACGAAGGACGCCCTCGCCACCACTCTCAGGCACGCAGGAAAGCGTGTCTCGGCGACCGCAGGTAACCTGAACAATGAGATCGGACTCCCCCTCACCGTCCTCTCCGCAGACCCCCGTACCGAGGTGCTCGTCCTCGAGATGGGCGCCACCCACGCCGGAGACATAGAGCACCTGTGCGGCATCGCCCCACCCGAGATCGGGGTCCTTACCGCCATATCACCGGTGCATCTCGACTCCTTCGGGACGCTCGAAGACCTCGCGGCCGCAAAGGGCGAACTCGCCCTGGCCCTCCCCGAGTCTGGAACCCTGATCTCGCCCTCAGGCGCCCCCGAGGCGGCGACCGGTCCGGGCCGGAAGTTGGAGGGCCGCATCACCTTCGCCCGCGAAGGCGGTGCAGACCTCATCGCTTCAGAGATCGAGGGTAGAGACGAGGGCCTCCGCTTCGTCGCCAACTTCGGTGGCGAATCGGTCGAGGTCCGATCCCCGGTCTTCGGGACGCACCTCGTTGAGCCGCTGCTCGCCGCTATCGGGGGCGCGCTTGCCGCCGGCCTCGATCTCGAAACCGCCGCCCACGGCCTCTCGCGCCTGCGCCGTACGGGCCTGCGCGGCGACGTGTACAGGCTTAGGGAAGATATCGTGGTCTACGACGACTCCTACAACGCTTCCCCCGCCGCTGTCGCCGCCGTACTGAGGTACGGTGCGGAGCAGGCCTCGAAACAGGGAAGGCGCCTCGTCGTGGTGCTTGGCGGGATGTTCGAGCTCGGCCCGTGCGCCCGCGAGTATCACCGGGAGGCCGGCAAGCTGGCCGGCGAAGTCGGCGTCGACCTGCTTGCCTGCGTCGGTGACGAGGCCCGCTGGTACGCAGAGGCGTTTCCTGGTAAGACACTCTACTATGAAGATGCAGCGACAGCCGCCGAAGCCCTGCACGGAGAGCTGCGGGGCGGGGACTACCTTATCGTCAAGGGTTCACGCGGGGTCGGACTCGATGCTCTTACCCGCAAGTTGAGGGAGAGTTTAGCTCTTGTTTAGCGTTGTACTCGCGGCGGCCGTAGCGTTCCTCGTGACCGTGATGCTCGGCTCGAAGTTCATCGAGTTTTTGCAGTCGCGCAAGTTCGGGCAGTTCGTGCGCGAGGAGGGGCCGCAGACGCACCTGATCAAAGCCGGCACCCCGACCATGGGCGGAATCGTTATGCTGACAGGCCTCCTCGGGGCGCTCGCGGTGGTCGCGCGCCCTAACGTGGCCACGCTCACGACGCTCTTGCTGGTCGCCGTGGTCGCCGGCATCGGGCTCTACGACGACTGGCAGAAGATCTCCAAAAAGCGTCCAGAAGGCTTGAGCGCCCGCTACAAGTTCCTCCTGCTGACCCTCGCCGTAGTCCTGGCGGACGTACTCGCGGTGCGCTACGTGGGCGTAACCCAGACGGTGCTCGTGCCTTACTTCGGCCGCAGCCTGGTGTTGGGACCTGGGGTCGTTGGGATCGCGCTCTTCAGCCTTTTCCTCTTGCTCGTCATAGCAGGCACCACCAACGCCGTGAACCTGACGGACGGCCTCGACGGGCTCGCCGCCGGCGCCGCGGCCATCGCCCTGCTCGCCTACACGGCGATCGCATTCCTGGAGCGTCAGTACGACGTGGCGGTGATCTGCGGCGCGATGGTCGGGGCTATAGTCGGGTTCCTCTGGTACAACTCCCACCCGGCCGACATCTTTATGGGGGACACGGGCTCGCTCGCGATAGGCGGCGTTCTCGCAGCGGCGGCCGTGCTGACCAAGACGGAGCTACTCTTGCCCATCGTCGGCGGCCTCTTCGTACTCGAGGCTGTCTCAGTCATCGTCCAGGTCCTCGTCTTCAAGATCACGGGGCAGAGGGTCTTCAAGATGGCCCCGATACACCACCACTTCGAGTTCCTGGGATGGGACGAGAACAAGGTCGTGGTCCGCTTCTGGATCGCCCAGGCCGCCTTCTCTTCCGCCGGGTTTTTCCTCTACTACATATTCCTCTACAACTCGGCCGGGTGATCCCGTGAAGACGCTGGTATACGGGCTCGGTGACTCGGGCGTCGCGGCGGCGAGAGCGCTCGCCGTACGCGACGAACAGGTGCTCGTGGCGGATGGCGGGGACGACGAACGACTGCGCGAGACCCTGGCCGCGCTCGACGTCCCCGGTGTCCTCGGGGCCGGCCCCGAGGACCTCGATGGCATCGACAGGGTAATAGCAAGCCCGGGCATCAGCCCCCACAATCCTTTGCTGCGGACCGCCGAGGCGCGGGGCGTCCCCATCAGCTCCGAGGTCGGGCTAGGCCTGGAACTGCTCGGGGACGAAGTACGCGTGGCCGCTGTCACAGGCACCAACGGCAAGACGACGGTCGTTGACATGATCCACCGCATGCTGCAAGCCTCTGGAGTGCCCCTCGCGGTCGCGGGCAACTCCTGGCGGTCCCTGACCGGGTGCCTTGAGGAGGCCCGCAGCGCCGGGCTACTCGTCCTCGAGGTCTCTTCCTTCCAGCTCCATTATCTGAAGAGCCCGGGTTTCGAGGTCGCGGCGCTTCTCAACGTGAGGGCCGACCACCTGAACTGGCACGCGTCCTTCGAGGAGTACATAGATGACAAGCTCCGCATCTTCGACGGTCAGCGGGCGGAAGACCTCGCCCTGCTCAGCTCCGGAGACCCGGTAGGACTCGGCGCCGAGCACAGCCTCGGTGCAGAGGTGCTACTCGTCGGCCGCGGCGACACGACCGTACGGGACGGGCTCCTGCTCCTCTGTGGCTCCTGTCTGGCCGACGTTGGTGAGTTGCGTTTCGCAGGAACGCACAACTACGAGAACGCGCTCTTCGCGGCCGCGGTAGCGGAGAGGCTTGGTGCCGAGCTCGAAGATATCAGGGAGGCGCTGCTCGGTTACGAGGCCATGCCGCACCGCATGCAGGTCGTGGCCGAGTCCGCTGGGGTTGCTTACGTCGATGACTCCAAGGCTACCAACCCGGCCGCCGTCGCCGCCGCCCTGGAGAGCTTCGAGGTGCCCGTAGTGCTGATCCTCGGCGGCTCCGAGAAACACACGGACTTTTCCGAGTTGCTGCCAGGCCTGCAAGGATGCCGGGCGGTCGTCTGCCAGGGCGAGGCCGGACCGAGGATCGCAGCGTACCTCGAAGGCGAGGGCTGGCAAGACCTCGTACATCGGGCCCCCGATCTCCGGCTGGCCGTCGAGAGGGCTGGCGAGCTCGCAAGACCCGGGGACGTCGTATTGCTCTCGCCGGGGTGCGCGAGCTTCGACCAGTACTCGGGGTATGCCGAGAGGGGCGACGCGTTCGCCGGGTTCGCCGGACAGCATGGGGCCGTGGGATGATGAGTAGCCTGCGGGCAAACCTCTTCCTCGTGGCCCTTGGACTCTCCCTCCTCGGGCTCGTAATGGTGTACTCGGCAGTCGGGACGGATTTTCTGCTCGAGCGCGTCGTGCACATGTTTCTGGGGGTGGCAGTCTTCATCGCTGTCAGCCGGGTGCGATACACGATTTGGCGCAAGTACGCCCTTGCCCTGTACCTGATCGTCCTCGCCGGACTCGTACTCGTCCTTATACCGGGGGTCGGGAGCCAGATCAACGGCGCCAGGAGGTGGCTCGACCTTGGACCCATGTCCGTCCAGCCCGCGGAGTTCGCGAAGCTCGCCGCGGTGCTGGTCCTGAGTTGCGCTGTGGCCCGACTTCGTTCAGGTTCAGGACTACCTTTCAAACCCCTCGCAATGGTCGGGGCGCTCTTCGCCCTTGTCCTGATCGAACCTGATTTCGGCACCTCCCTGATCGTGCTCTCGGGCGTCGCCGGCGTCCTCTGGGCCTCCGAGATCAAGACGAGGGACCTGGTGCTCTCGGGGGTCATAGGGCTGGTGGCCGTGGCCGGGATGATGATGCTCGAGCCCTACCGGCGCGAGCGGTTTCTGACCTTTCTGAACCCCTGGGCCGCGACGGACGGCTCGGGCTACCAGGTGGTCCAGGCGATGTCCGCCATCAAAGCCGGGGGGGTCTTCGGGTCGGGCGCGGGGTCTGGCGGACAGGGACCCTACGTGCCCGAGATCGGTACGGATATGATCTTCGCCCTGATCGGGGAGGAGCTGGGTCTGATCGGAATGGTCGCCGTGATCGCCGCCTTCGGGTTCATAGCGTTTGCGGGCCTGAGGATAGCTTTAGGCGCACCTTCCGTAATGGCCCGCTGCGTCGCGGCCGGCCTGACCACGATGCTCATCGTCCAGGCCATCTTCAACATCGGGGCCGTCATGGTCGTCCTCCCGCTGGCCGGCATGACGCTCCCCTTCGTGAGCTACGGCGGCACGAGCCTGCTGGTATGCTTCGCCGCCGTGGGCATCCTCTACAGGATATCGGAGGACAGTGAACGAGCCAGAGAGATCAAACCCCGCGCCAACAAGAAGAGTCCTGATAGCCGGAGGCGGGACGGGGGGACACGCTATCCCCGCGCTGTGCGTGGCGGCTGAGTTGAAGGAGCGGGACGCCTTGGTAGAGTTCGTGGGATCCACATCAGGCATCGAAAGGGACCTCGTCCCCAGCGCAGGCTATACCCTCCACGCCATCCCCCTCGCCGGCTTCGCCGGAAACCCAATCACCCAGGCCCGCGCAGCCCTACTGTCCATAAAGGCCATAGCGACCTGTACACGCATAATACAACAACTGAGACCGCTGGCGGTTCTGGGAGTAGGGGGTTACGCGAGCGCGCCGGCTGTGATCTCGGCCCGCACTTTAGGCGTGCCGACGTACCTGCACGAGCAGAACTCCGTCCCTGGCAGGCTCAACCGCCTGGCGAGCCGCTTCACCAGGGAGACGCTGGTTACGTTTCCGGAGGCCGAAGGGCGGCTTCGAAATTCCGTACGGGTCGGGATGCCCACAAGGGCTGAGATCTTCGGTGCTTCGCGGGAGGAGGCGCTCAGCGATCTCGGCCTCGAGCCTCCCGTCGTTCTCATCTTCGGGGGGAGTGGGGGAGCGCTCAGGATCAACCTCGCGGCGGCGGAAGCCTTCAAGGGCGCGACTCCTTACACCGTCGTCCACGTCTCAGGCTGCAGGGACTTCTCGCGGCTCCAGGCGGACAACCCGTGCCACCGCATCCTCGATTACGTCGACGACCTCTGGCGGTATCTAGCAGCCGCAGACGTGGTCGTAAGCCGGGCAGGCGCTGGCTCACTGTTCGACATCGCCGCGGCCGGCAAGGCGGCGATCCTCATACCTTTCCCCTACGCTACGGGCGACCACCAGCTGCACAACGCCAGGTACTTCACCGAGTACGGAGCAGCCGAGATGATGCTCGATGCTGAGGTCGGTGCCAGGCCCCTTCGCAGAAGCGTAGAGGCCCTGCTCGAGGACGACGAGCGCCGACAACAGATGGGGCGACGGATGTATGATCTTGCGACCCCTGGGGCGGCCGGCGAGGTCGCCGAGAGGTTGCTGCGCGCCACAGAGAAAGAGTGGGGACCATGAAGATACATATGATAGGCATTGGGGGGGCAGGGATGAGCGGCATAGCTGAGGTCCTCGCCAGCAGGGGTCACGACGTTGCTGGCTCGGACCTCAAAGAGTCACCCTACACCAGGAGGCTGCGCGGGGCCGGTATCGCGGTCCACATCGGGCACTCCGCCGAACGCGTAGGGGACGCAGACCAGGTCGTGATCTCGACAGCGATACCAAGGACGAACCCCGAGCTGCTGGAGGCAAGGCGGAGATCCATCCCCGTTATTCCAAGGGCCGCTGCCCTGGCCTGGATCCTGGAGGGCAACCGCAGCGTCGCCGTCGCCGGTACCCATGGCAAGACGACGACGACGAGCATGACGGCGCACGTGCTGAAGGCACTGGGCGAGAACCCGACGGCCCTGGTCGGCGGCGAGCTGAACGACATCGGGAGCAACGTGGCCTTCGGGAGGTCGGATCTCGTCGTGGCTGAGGCGGACGAGAGCGACAGGTCACTTCTCTACCTGAGGCCACAGGCCGCCGTCGTCACGAACATCGAGTTCGACCACCCCGACTTCTACTCGTCCCTCGACGACGTTATAGGTACCTTCGAGCAGTTCGTCCGCGCGCTGCCCGAGGACGGATACCTGATCACCTGCTCAGACGACCCGTCCTGTCTCGGGGTAGCCGCCGATGCCCCATGCCAGGTAACGACCTACGGCCTCGATCCGGGAGACCTCCAGGCACAGATCCTTGGCCCCAACAGCTACGTT
Source organism: Rubrobacterales bacterium (assembly GCA_038199875.1). Taxonomy (GTDB): domain Bacteria; phylum Actinomycetota; class Rubrobacteria; order Rubrobacterales; family Rubrobacteraceae; genus Rubrobacter_D. The sequence goes on along the minus strand of JBBPYN010000020.1, from coordinate 18,917 downwards.
CTGGTTGAAAACGGGGAGAGACGCGGCGAGGTTGTACTGGGCGTCTACGGCCGCCACAACGTTCTCAACTCCCTCGCGGCGGCAGGGGTGGCCCGCTGGCTCGGATACGACGCCTACGAGGCGGCCAGCACCCTCACGAGCTTCGGGGGCGTGCGCCGCCGCTTCCAGCTCAAGGGTGAACGCGCCGACATACGTGTCATCGATGACTACGCCCACCACCCGACGGAGCTCTCGGCGACGCTCGCGGCGGCCCGTTCGACCATGCCGAACGGCGGAAGGGTGATCGCAGTATTCCAGCCGCACCGTTACTCACGCACCCGTGCCCTATACAGGGAGTTCGGCGACTCGTTCACCTCGGCCGACGCCGTGCTCATCACCGAGGTCTACGGGGCCGGCGAGATGCCCCAGCCAGGCGTCAACGGTAAGCTCATAGTCGACGCCATCTGCGAGACGCCTAGCCACCCCGAGGTCTACTACGTGCCCCAGCAAGACGCCCTTCCACGCGTGCTGCAGGACATCTCGGAGGGGGGAGACCTCGTCCTGACGCTCGGCGCAGGAGATATATCGCAGGTCGGCGATAGCCTGCTCGACATACTGGAGGACCCGGGATTCCAACCCTGAATCGTTACCTGCGCCCGATCCTGATCTCGGCGGCCGTCGCCGTCGCTACTACCCTCACCGTCCTCCTCATCACCTACCTCAACTTCCCCGTTACGGGCGTGAGGGTCGAAGGCGCCAGCATGTACCCCGAGTCCGAGGCCGTCAACGCCATCCCGGATCACGCTAGTTTGCTCACCCTGAACACTGACTTGTTGGAAGCCAGAGTGGAGTCTAACGTTTGGGTTGAGAGTGCAGAGGTGAACGAGAACTGGAAGTCCGGTATAGTTACCGTTCAGGTTGAGGAGCGTCGGCCGATGCTGTACGCGGAGGTTGACGGTCGGGAGATCATTCTGTCGTCTGACGGAGAGGAACTTCCGGGGCTCGGGAGAGCGGGCCTCGACCTGATGGTGTTGGATCGCGACCAGGTAGGGGAGATCTTGGACTTCGCGAGGACGTTGCACGACAGCGGGATGAGGGTTGACTCGGTAGATGGGGCTGGTGCCTACGGCATCCGTGCCACCGTGCAAAACCGGCCCGTGATCTTCTCCAGGGACGTTGATGACCGCCAGGCCGAGGCCTTGAAAAGCATCATGCCGGAACACCCTGGCGCCAGGCTCTTCGACCTGCGTTCACCGGACAGGGTTGTGGTCGGCGCCCCCGTCAAGGGCAACACAGACAGCGACCCCAGGGGCTAGAGGACCGTGGCACAGTCTCTGGTGTACGGCATCGACGTGGGCACCACCAAGATCGTGGCGCTCGCCGGCCGGGTGGACCCGCGGCGGGGCTGGGTGGAGGTCCTCTCCATGGGGGAGGCGCCGAGCGAAGGCCTCAAGCGCGGTGTCGTCGTGGACCGCAGGGCCGCCGCCGACTCTATAGCAGAGGCTGTGGAAGCCTGCGGCGTACGCGGCGGCCAGGTGACCGTAGGCATCGCAGGCAGCCACGTCTCGTCCTTCAACACCGAGGTCACCCTCCTGAACCGTAGCAGGAACCTTACGGTTACTGATCGGTTCGTCCGCAGGCTGGACCAGGAGGCAAGGCAACTCGACCTTCACGAGGACGAACAGGTGATACACGTCGTCCCGCGCGGCTACGTCCTCGACGGGTCAGAGGGCGTCAATAACCCTGCCGGCCTCGCCGCCCGCAAGGTGACCATGCGCGCCCACGTGGTCAGCGGTGCGGTCTCAAGCATTCAGAACCTCCTGCGCGCCGTCGAAGACTGCGGCGTGGGGGTCTCGAAGGTCGTGCTCGAGCCGCTCGCCTCAGCGGAGGCATGCCTGCTCGAAGCTGACCGCGAGTCTGGCGTCGTGCTCCTCGATATCGGGGGCGGAACCACCGACATCGCGACCTTCTACAGGGGTGCCCTTACGCACACAGCCGTCATACCCATCGGCGGTGAGAGCTTTACCTCCGACGTTGCATACGGTCTCAAGGTCCCGCAACACACGGCCGAGGAGCTAAAGCTGCGCTACGGCACGACCCTCGCGAGCACCATCGACTCCGTCGCCGCCGTAAAGCTCGGCAACCGACACTACAACGCCAGCTTCATCAGCCAGATCCTGGAGTACCGCGCCCGCGAACTCTTCGAATACGTGCGCGACTCGCTAGACAGTACGAGCATGAGGGACCTCGTCCCCGGTGGCGTCGTCCTGACCGGTGGCGGCTCCCTGCTCGACGGCATGACAGAGCTCGCAGAAGACGTACTCGGCTTGCGTGCGAGAACGGCGGTCCCCCGCAGGGTAAAAGGCGAGGTTAAACCTGTACAAAAACCTCAGTATGCAACGTCCGTCGGTCTGTTATACTTCTCGGCCAGAAACGATGACCCTAGACCAAAGGGTAAAGGTGCAGGGGCGAGCAGTTTTGGTAGCATAGTGGAGGCGGTCAAGGGCTGGTTCCGGGGAAAGTAGACCGGCGGGCCCCCTGAGAGTGTGTAAATGGAGGGTTAGAAAGGCATGTTGGACGCGGCGACTAACTACTTGGCGGTCATCAAGGTTGTCGGCATTGGCGGAGGCGGAACCAACGCCGTGAACCGCATGATCAACTCCGGTTTGCAGGGGGTTGAGTTCATAGCGGTAAACACGGACGCTCAGGCTCTCCAGATGTGTGATGCTGACCAGAAGATACACATTGGGGAGAAGATCACACGCGGCCTCGGCGCCGGCGCCGACCCGAAGGTCGGGATGGAGGCCGCTGAGGAGAACAAGGCGGAGATCGAGGAGGCGCTGCGCGGGGCCGACATGGTCTTCGTCACCGCCGGCAAGGGTGGCGGGACGGGCACGGGAGCGGCTCCTGTGGTGGCCAAGATCGCCAGGGACTCAGGCGCTCTGACGGTCGGGGTCGTTACGCGGCCCTTCGCCTTCGAGGGACGCAGGCGTTCGACGTACGCCGAGGAGGGTATCAAGCGCCTCAAGGAGAACGTCGACTCCCTAATCATCATCCCCAACGACAGGCTTTTGCAGGTCGCCGAGAAGCGGACCAGCATGATGGACGCGTTCAAGATGGCCGACGACATCCTGAGGAAGGGCGTCCAGGGCATCACCGACCTCATCACGGTGCCAGGGCTCATCAACCTCGACTTCGCCGACGTGCGTACGATCATGCACGACTCAGGGTCGGCGCTCATGGGCATCGGCGAGTCGAGTAGCGAGACAAGGGGGCCCGAGGCCGCCAAGACCGCCATCTCCAGCCCGCTGCTGGAGGCGAGCATCGATGGGGCCACTGGGATCATCCTGAACATCACAGGTGGTCCCGACCTCGGGCTCTTCGAGGTCAACGAGGCCGCGGAGATCGTACACAACGCCGCCCACCAGGACGCTAATTTGATCTTCGGCGCCGTCATCGACGATAACAACGGCGACAGGGTGAGCGTGACCGTGATAGCCACTGGCTTCGACCAGCGACTCGCCAACGCGCGCCGCTCAGAGCGCCCGGCCACAGAGCAAGCCCAACAGCAGCAGGAGGAGCCCGCCTCCTCACAGGAGACGGGAGACGTACTGGACATACCGGCCTTCCTGCGGCGCCGGTAGGCAAGCCCCGAGGCGTGCGCAAGACCAATACCGGGACCCCATACGGCGCCCCCGCCGCGATCCACACCGCGGAAGGGGGCGCCGTCTATTTCGCCCCTGACCCTGAGCCTGTGGGAGCCGGGATCTTCTTTTTCACCCGCCTCGGTGGCGTCTCCGAAGCTCCCTACGACTCCCTGAACGTCTCGAAAAAGGTCGGTGACAGCTCCGATGCAGTCGAGGAGAACCTGACTACTATCCGGAGGGCGATGGACGACAGGCCGGCAGCGTGGGTCCGGCAGGTCGCGGGCGACAATGTGGTTCGCGTCTCCGGGCCGGGCCTCGCGGGCGAGGCCGACGCGCTCGTCACCACCGAGCCAGACCTCTGTCTCTCGGTGGCCGTGGCTGACTGTGTTCCCGTCGCGCTCGTCGGCGAGGATCGCGTCGCGATGGTTCACTCCGGCTGGCGCGGCACCCTCGCTGGCGTCTCGGGCATGGCGGCGCGGGAGTTCGGAGGGTCAGGGGTGCGTGCGTATATCGGTCCTTCCATCCGCAGGTGTTGCTACGAGGTGTCAGAGGACCTGGCGGAGCAGTTCGCCGCGGCGTTCGGGGGCGAAGTAGTCTCGGGCCGGCACCTCTCTTTGCAGGACGCTATCAGGATCGACCTCGAAGGGACCGGTGCCGAGGTCCATGACCTTGGGCTTTGTAGCGGGTGCAGGCCTGACCACTTCTACTCCCACCGCAAGGAGAAGCCTGCGACCGGCCGGAACCTCGCCTCGGTCGTGAGGGAGAACGGGTGAACGCCCGCGTCACAGGCACGGACATCAGGGAGCGGCTGGCCGTCGTGCAGGAGAACATAAGGAGATCCCTGGAGATCAGCGGGCGCGCCGATGAGCGGGTACGCGTGCTCGTCGCCACCAAGTACTACGCGCCCGAGCAGCTCGAGACCCTGGCCGAGGCCGGAGTCGGCCTCGTTGGCGAGAACCGGGCTGAGGACCTCGTCGAAAAACAGGAGCTCTTCGGGGGGATCTTCGAGTGGCACTTCATCGGCCATCTGCAGAGGCGTAAGGCGAAGGTAGTCGTGCCGAGGGCGACGTTGGTCCATTCCGTGGATTCGGTACGTCTCGTAGAAGAGATCTCCAAGAGGGCACCTGAGGGTGGGGCCGACGTTCTCATCCAGGTGAACGTGGCTGATGAGGAATCCAAGTACGGTGCCTCCGAGGGTGAGGTCGAAGCGCTGTTGGAGGCCGCAGCGGGGAGTGAGGGGAGAGTTCGGGTGCGCGGGTTCATGACCATCGCGCCGCTGGTTGAAGACCCCGAGGCCGTGCGCCATGTTTTCGCGAAACTTCGTACGATCCGTGATAGGCTACGAGAAAGTTGGAGTCCGCACTTCGATCTCTCAGAACTCTCCATGGGCATGAGTGGTGACTATGAGGTAGCGGTCGAAGAGGGAGCGACCGTGGTCAGGATCGGGCGGATGCTGATAGAGGAGGATGGGCCCGTAAGGAGGCAGGATGGGAGTTAGGGACCGTCTGGACCGGATCGCGGCCTGGTTCGGGTTCGGTGTCGATGACGAGGATTACTACGAGGACGAAGAGGAAGAGGACCGCCGTTATGGGAACGAGGAGTACGTGAACGGCGCCCGTGGCGCGGAGCCGGGGCCGACCGTGAGACGCCTCGGTCGCGCGGAGCGTTCTTCGGCCTTCGGAACCTCCCTCGGGGACCTCTTCGGCAGCGAATCATCGGCCAGGGGAGAGCGCTACAGCGGCAACCAGAACCCGCCGGCGCATCTGCGGCCAGTCCCCGACCAGCGCACGACGCGGGTCAGTGTTCTCGAGCCCTCGAGCTTCAACGATGCCCAGAACCTGGCCGACCGTTTCAAACGGCAGCAACCGGTGATCCTCAACCTCCAGAACGTGGACGGGGACCTTAGCCGCAGGATGGTAGATTTCTGCTCAGGCCTGACCTACGCGCTCGACGGCAACATCCAGTCTGTCGCCAACAGGGTATTCCTGCTCACGCCCCGCGACGTGGAGGTGAGCGCGGAGGAGCGCAAGCGCATCGCCGAGAAGGCGTTCTTCAACCAGCTCTAGGAGCTTCCGAGGGGGACTTTGAAGAAGGTCGGGATAATCGGAGCGGGTAAGATCGGAGGCTCTCTACTCCTCAGGCTCTCCGAGTCTGGCGGCTTCGACCTCGGCGTAAGCGACATCCATCCAGAACAACTGAGCCTCTACAGAGAGAGGGGCGTACGGACCACCTCCTCCAACCGCGAGCTTGCCGACGAGAGCGACCTCCTTATCGTCGCAGTCAAACCCTGGGACGTCACGCAGGTGATGGAGGAGATCTCGACATCCTTCGAGGGCACGGACAAGGCCGTAACCAGCGTCGCGGCCGGCGTCTCCATTGCCCGCATCTCCGAGAGCCTTTCTGAAGGTACCGCGATACTACGCGTGATGCCGAACGTATGCGTGTCCGTAGGGCTCGGCTCCGCCGTGGTCACCGCCAACGAGGCGGGCCAATCGGCGCTTCCGACGGTCATGGACATCTTCCGCCACGTAGGTGACGTGCAGGAGTTGCCTGAGCGCCTCTTCGACGCGGCCACGGCCCTGCACGGCTCGGGACCTGCTTACGTCGCGCTCTTCGCCGATGCCCTGATACAGGCCGGCGTCAGGGAGGGCATACCCCGTGACATCGCCCGCAGGCTGGTGATCGGGACGATAGGCGGGACGTCGGTGCTGCTCAAGGAGCGGAGCGCCCACCAGGTGCGTGACGAGGTGATGACGCCTGGTGGCACGACGGCCGCGGCGTTCGTCGCGATGGAGAAGGCCGGGTTCGTTGCGGCGGTCTACGACGGGGTCGAGGCGGCGACCGAGAGGGCGAGGGGGCTCGGCGCATGACCGTGGCCCTCCTGCAGCAGTTCGGGTTCAGCGTGGCTGGCCTACTGGGGGGGGCGGTTACCTACACTTACTACATCCTGTTCGCTTTCATCATCGCGTCAATTCTGTTCTCCTGGTTTCCTGGCTATCCTTCGAGCAGCTTCATGCAGGCCGTCTACGACGCTGTAAGGGCCGTGGCCAACCCAATTCTGATGCCCATAAGGAGCCGCGTTCCGATGTTGCAGCTGGGCGGGTTCGGGATAGACCTCTCGCCGATCATAGCGATCTTCGGGCTCTCCATAGCCAGGACCTTGCTGCTCATCGTCATTGCAAACTTCATACAACCAGTTACGGGGTGATCCAAGTTGCCTATACGACCCATTGACATCAGGCGCAAAGAGTTCAAGAACGGCTTCCGCGGCTACGACGCGAACCAGGTCGACGACTTCCTTGACACCGTCGCCGACGAGTTCGAGCGCAACTACACCGAGAACCAGAGGATGCGCGAGGAGGTGTCGAGCCTGCGCGACCGGCTGCAGCAGTTCGAGGACCTGGAAGGTTCTATTCGCGCTGCCCTCGTCCACGCCGAGCAGGCCTCCAACGACCTGCGCCGCGCCGCGACCAGCGAGGCCGAGGACTTGAGGCAAAGCGCCCAGAGGGAGGCCGACTTCACCATCAGGGAGGCGCAGACGCGCTCCCACCAGATGCTCGCCGATTCCTCGTCACGCATAGAGCGGGTCCAGGACTCCTACGAGGCGCTGCAGGACGCGAAGAAGAGCTTCACGAACGACTTCCGCCACCTCCTGAAGACCTACATGGACATGATGGAAAACATGGAAGTGTCTTCGGCCAGAGAGATAGAAGCCTCCCTGCGCGAGCGCCTCGACACGGAGTCCATCGCCGTGGTCCGCGAGGCCGCCAAGGAAGAGGAGATCGCGGCACAGGAGCCGGAGGTCGCGCCGACGGCCGTCGATGTGGAGGAAGGCGAACTTACAGACCCCGCTCTGACGGACCTGGAGCCAGAAGAAGAGCCAGCCTTCTATACTGAGACCGACGAAGTGGATCCTGACGCCACCCAGCTCATCGAGACGGAACCGGCCGCGGAAGAGCACGTGCCCGGAGACGAACCCGCGGCAGTGGACGAGCCTGTGGCCGTGGATGAGCCCGTGGCCGCGGACGTCGCTCCCGAGCAGTCCGAGGTCCAGGAAGAGCCAGCGGCGGCGGAAGAGCAGCCAACGCAGGTGCTGCGCACGGAAGAAATGGGCCCGCTCGCCGAACCGGAGGCCGAAGAGGCTCCGCCGGAGGATCCCGAGGTCGTCGAGCCCGAAGTCGAGCCATCTACGGCGCAGGACGAGACGCAAGAGGTCGAGGAACCCCCCGTCTCCGAGCCAGAGGCGGCGGACGAAGTGGAGCGCGAGGAGCCGGCGCTGGCCGAGGAGAGCAGCTCGCAGGAGTTCTTCGACAGGGAAGAAGGCGAGCAGGGGGACAGCCGCATCTTCAGGGCCAGCCGCTTCCTGCGCCGCCGTGAGTAGAGGCTTCGCGGCGAGAGACGGAGCCTGCCTCACAAACGCATCGAGTCGGAACGAGATCGTCGTCGGGCGAACGGAGGAAGTGCGCAAAATCCTCTCCCAGCACCTTTCATAGCGGGGTGCCGTCCGAGAGCTTTAGGGTAGAACCCGCAGAAGCCGGAGAGCGTCTCGACCGACTCGTAGCGCGGCGTCTCGGCCTGAGTCGCAGCTTCGCGCAGCGCTTGACCCGGGACGGCCTCTTGCTCGTCGACGGTGAGAGCGTTTCTCCTTCCTACAAGGTCAGGGCCGGACAACGCGTCGAGGCACAGCTCCCGGACGAAGAACTTTCGCCTGAGGAGATCCCGGTCCCCGTCGTCTTCGAGGACGAGTACATCGTCGTGGTGGACAAACCGGCTGGCCTCGTCGTGCATCCCGGCGCGGGGAACCCGTCAGGGACGCTCGTAAACGCCCTCCTGAGCAGGGGAATATCGGGAGGGGACGACCCGCTAAGGCCCGGCGTCGTTCATCGTCTCGACCGCGACACATCTGGCCTGATGGTGCTTGCCAAAGGCGAGTCGGCGTATTCCGGGTTAGTACAGATGATCTCGGCCAGGTGGGTGGGACGTGTCTACAGGGCGGTCGTGGTAGGCGAAGGTCTGCCCGAGACGGGCACGATCGACTCTCCCGTCGGCCGCGACCCGGACAACCCCACGCTCATGGCCGCAGGCGTGGGGAGGCCGGCGATCACACACTTCGAAGTGCTTACTGAAACCGCAGGCCACGCGATGCTCCGGGTGCGGCTCGAGACAGGGAGGACCCACCAGATCCGGGTCCATCTCTCTGCCATCGGGTATCCCGTCTACGCCGACCCACTGTACGGAGAGCCCGTCCAAGGACGCCGCCTCTGGCTGCACGCAGAGCGTCTCTCCTTCGAACATCCCGTGAATGGGGAGGCGATGGAGTTCCGGTCAGAGATCCCCCAGGACCTGCGCGACGCCGCCACCGGGCTTGACGGTTCCTTCACCCTCTGGTAGCTTGACGCTCGGCATACCGATCCTTTAACGGCGTCCCGTGAGACGCGAAGGAGGCAGGGCTTGGGCCGATCAAGTGTCTACGAGCGCGCCCATTCACAGGTGCTTACGCAGGACGGAGTAAACCGTTCGCTGCGCCGCATTTCGCACGAAATACTGGAACGCAACGCCTCTGGCCTCGACGACCTCGCGCTCGTCGGGGTTCTAACCCGCGGGGTCCCGCTCGCGCGTAGGATCTCCACGAACCTACATCAATTCGAGGACCTGGAGGTCCCGGTCGGCTCCCTGGACATAACGCTCCATCGAGACGACCTGGATCAAGAAGACCCCGAGGTGCGGGGCAGCGCCGTGCCCTTCGACGTGACCGGCAAGACGGTAGTGCTCGTTGACGACGTGCTGTACACGGGCAGGACGGCGCGGGCGGCGATGGATGCATTGCTGGAGCTCGGAAGGCCTGCGGCGGTCCGGCTTGTGGTACTTGTGGACAGGGGGCACAGGGAGTTGCCGATCAGGGCGGATCACGTCGGGAAGAACGTGCCTACCGCGCGCGGGCAGAGGGTGCTTGTCAACCTGGAGGAGACCGATGGGGAGGACGGGGTGATCGTCGTTGGAGAATAGAAGCTTTCTTACCCTCGAAGATACGAGCCGCGAAGAGCTTCGGGAGATCCTCGACCTCGCCAGCGCGTTCGCCGAAGGGCGACTCAGGATCACGCTCGCCAACAAGACCGTATGCCTGGCCTTCTTCGAAGCATCGACCAGGACGGCGGTCTCTTTCGAGCTCGCGGCGAGGCGTTCGGGTGCGCATGTGATCTCACTCTCCGAACAGGGCTCGGCCATCGCCAAGGGCGAGTCCTTGATCGACACCGTCGTAACCCTCGACAGCCTCGGGGCCGATACGATCGTACTCCGCCACCCGTCTGCAGGGGCCGCGGCCCTCGCTTCCCGCCACACCTCGGCGCCGGTGATCAACGCCGGCGATGGCTGCGGCCAGCATCCGACCCAGGCCCTACTCGACCTCTACGCCCTGGGCGACGCGCTCGGCGGCTTCGAAGGCCTCGCCGGACGCCGCGTCGCCATCGTCGGGGACGTGCTGCACAGCCGCGTGGCCCGCAGCGTAATACCCGGCTTCGTACAGGCGGGTATGGAGGTGGTCCTCGTCGCCCCCCGCACTCTCTTGCCGCTTGAGGCGGGAGCCTGGGGCCTTCCCGTACTCTCGTCGGTGGACGAGGCAAGGGAGTGGGGCGCCGACGTTCTTTATATGTTGCGGCTGCAGAAGGAGAGGATGACGGGTGCGCGGATACCCTCCGTCGCCGAGTACGCCCGCTTCTACGGTGTTGCGCGTCGCCATCTGGAGGGTGGCGTGCTCGTCATGCATCCAGGGCCCGTCAACAGGGGCGTCGAGATCTCGGGCGACGTCGTCCTTGACGCCTCGTCTTTGATCCCCGACCAGGTCGCAGCAGGCGTCTGCGTCCGGTCAGCCGTCCTCGCCCTCTCGACGGGCGCGGCCCAGAGGATCGCCGCGTGAACTATAGAGACGGCGCTCCCACGGAACTGGTAATTCGTCGGGCGCGCGTCCTCGACCCGTCCACAGGCCTCGACGGCAACAGGGACGTGCGCCTCTCGTCGGGTAGGATCTCGGAGGTCGGCGAAGGACTGCGCGGAACCCGCGAGATCGACGCCGATGGCCTGCACCTCTTCCCCGGCTTTGTCGACGTACACGCCCACTGGCGCACGCCCGGCCGCGAGGACGAGGAAACCATAGAGAGCGGCTCTGCCGCGGCAGCAGCCGGCGGCTTCACAGGCGTCGTTATGATGCCGAACACGGACCCCATCGTGGACCGTCCCGTCGTCGTTAGCGGCCTTGTGCGCCGCGTCGAGCTGGAGTCGAGGATCAAGGCCCGCGTCTCGGCGGCCCTCCACCTTGGGCTCGCGGGCGAGCGTCTTACGGAGATGCGCCTGCTAAAGGAAGCTGGAGCGTTCTGCGTCTCGGACGACGGGCTCGGGACGGCCTCGGCAGGAGTGCTCAGGAACGGCATGCTGTACGCGCGCTCGGCCGGATTGCCCGTGATCCTGCACTGCGAAGACCACACGCTCGCCACCGGCGTAGTCCACGACGGCATGGCTGCCTCCCTCGCCGGACTTCCTGGCTCCCCTGCCAGCGCGGAAGATACGGCGACGGCGACGGCCCTCGTCCTCGCCGCCGAGACGGGGGCCAGGGTACACATTACCCACGTCTCCACGGCCCTCTCGGCGGCGCTGGTCGGCTTCTTCAAGGACGGGGCGGACGTGAGCTCAGACACCACGCCACACCATCTCACGCTGACGGACGATCTCGTCTCGACCCTTGACGGACTCTACAGGGTCAACCCGCCACTCCGCCCCGACGGCGACCGGGGCGGCGTCGAGAAGGCGTTGCGCGAAGGCATCCTCGACTTCGTGGCGACGGACCACGCGCCGCACGCTCCGGAAGAGAAAGAACTTCCGATGGAGGAGGCCGCGCCTGGCTTTCTCGGCCACGAGACGGCCTTCGCCGCGCTCTACACGGATCTCGTCCTGGACGGCAGGCTCTCGCTCTCGCGCCTCGTTGAGGCGATGAGCTGTGCGCCGGGGCGGTGGGTAGGAGAGGGAGGAAGCCTTGCGGCCGGCGCGCCTGCAGACCTGACGCTTGTAGACCTCTCCGAGGAGTGGACGGTCGGGCGCGACGCCCTGATCAGCCGTTCTTCCAACTCGCCTTATCTCGGACGCACGCTGACGGGCCGCGTCGTGAATACTATAGTTGGTGGAGAGCCGGTACACGACAGAACTGGAGCAAGGTTTGGAGCACGTGCGTAACGGAGGGATGAACCAGGGACGAAGCAGGGCGACGCTGGTCCTCGAGGACGGGGCAGCATTCGAGGGCTACAGCTTCGCCGGAGACGGCGAGGTTGCCGGGGAGGTCGTGTTCACGACGAGCATGGTCGGCTACCAGGAGACCATCACCGACCCTTCTTACCGAGGTCAGATCCTGCTCTTCACCTACCCGCTTATAGGGAACTACGGTGTGATCCCAGGCGACGGCGAGTCCCACAAGGTGCAGGCCGCAGCCGTCCTCGTCCGCGAGTACACGCCCCACCCGAGCAACTGGGCCAGCGATCGTTCCCTGGCAGACCTTCTCGACGAGGACGGCGTTCTCGGCGTCGAAGGCATAGACACCCGCGCCCTGACGCGCCACCTCAGGGATAAGGGTGCGATGCGGGGTGTGATCTCGACCGCAGAGACAGACCGTACGATCCTGCGCGATCGAGCAACGGCCCACCCTTCGATGGTTGGCCTCGACCTGGCCTCCACCAGCTCGGAGCTTTCGGAACCTACCATGCTTCCCGCCTTCGGGGAGGAGCGTTGCCGCGTCGTCGCCCTCGACTACGGGGTGAAGGGTTCTATCTACCAGGAACTGAGGACCCGCGGCGCCTCCGTCCTCGCGATGCCAGGTTCGACCAGCCCAGACGAGATACTCGCCGCAAGCCCTGACGGCCTGTTCCTTTCCAACGGCCCTGGCGACCCTGCGGCCCTGGGCGAGGCAGTCGACACCCTGCGTCCGCTGCTCGGCGAGGTCCCCACCTTCGGCATCTGCCTCGGCCACCAGCTCATCGGGCTCGCCCTCGATTGCGAGACCTACAAGATGCCCTTCGGACACCACGGCGCGAACCACCCCGTCAGGAACCTGAGGACCGGACGCATCGAGATAACGAGCCAGAACCACGGGTTCGCCGTAGGCGAGGACTCACTCCAGAACGGCGTCGAGCTGACGCACCGCAACCTCTACGACGGCACGGTCGAGGGCATAGCGAGCCCCGGTCTCATGGCCTGGAGCGTGCAGTACCATCCCGAGTCGAGCCCCGGTCCGAGGGACTCCAGTTACCTCTTCGGGGAGTTTGTGGATGCTATATCGGAGAGGGTGCGGGCCTAGCGTGCCACGTCGCGACGACATCTCGAGCGTCCTGATCATCGGTTCTGGTCCGATAGTGATCGGGCAGGCAGCGGAGTTCGACTACTCGGGCACCCAGGCCTGCCGCGCCCTGCGCGACGAGGGATACCGCGTGATCCTCGTTAACTCCAACCCGGCGACCATCATGACAGACCCCGAGGTCGCAGACGCCACCTACGTCGAGCCGCTTACCGTCGAGACGGTCGCAGAGATTCTGCGCCGCGAGCGCCCCGACGCCCTGCTTCCAACCCTCGGCGGCCAGACCGCCCTGAACCTCGCCGTCGAGCTCCACGAATCTGGCGTCCTCGACGAGCTCGACGTGGAACTCCTCGGCGCTTCCATACCTTCGATCCGCATGGCCGAAGACCGCCGGCTCTTCGCCGAGGCCATGCGGCGCATCGGCCTGAAGGTCCCCGCGAGCCGCACGGTCCGTAGCCTCGCCGAAGCCGAGGATCTGGCCGCGGAGATCGGATACCCACTAATAATCCGCCCCAGCTTCACGCTTGGCGGCAAGGGAGGGGCGACGGCCCGCGACGCGAGCGAACTCCGCCGCGCCGTCACAGGCGGCCTCGACGCCAGCCCCGTAAAGTCGGCCCTCGTCGAGAAGAGCGTCGCAGGCTGGAAGGAGTTCGAGCTCGAAGTCATGCGCGACCTCGCCGACAACGTCGTCGTGATCTGCTCCATAGAGAACGTTGACCCAATGGGCGTCCATACAGGCGACTCAATAACCGTAGCCCCCGCCCAGACCCTCTCAGATAGGCAGTACCAAACACTCCGTACCGCATCTTTACGCATAATACGCGAGATTGGGGTTTCGACCGGGGGATCGAACATCCAGTTTGCGGTCGATCCCGAGAGCGACGAGTACTACGTGATCGAGATGAACCCGCGGGTGAGCCGCTCTAGCGCGCTGGCGAGCAAGGCTACGGGGTTTCCGATCGCGAAGATAGCGGCGAAGCTCGCCGTTGGTTACTCGCTCGATGAGATCCCAAACGACATAACCCGCGCGACCCCTGCATCTTTCGAGCCGGCGCTTGACTACGTCGTCACCAAGGTACCCCGCTTCGCCTTCGAGAAGTTCCCAGGCGCCGCGCCGAGGCTGACGACCAGGATGCACTCAGTGGGCGAGGTCATGGCGATAGGGAGGACGTTCACGGAGAGCCTGATGAAGGCGATGGCCTCCCTCGAGGTCGACGCTGCTGACGTTCACGCAGGCCTCGACGAGCCAAGCCCCTATCGCATCTTCGCCATCTTCGACGCGTTGCGCGCAGGGATGGACGTACCGGAGATCTTCGAGCGTACCTCCATAGACCGCTTCTTCATCGCGTCCATAGCCAGGATCGTCGCCGCAGAAAGCTCCGTCTCCGAGCCGTTCGATGTCGAGAACCTGCGTGAGCTGAAGAGAATAGGGCTCCCTGACGAGACCCTTGCCTCCGCCTCCGGCACCCAGGTAGAAGTAGTGCGGGGCGTCAGGCGGGCACTCGGCGTCTCGCCTACCTTCAAGTCCGTCGACACCTGCGCGGGGGAGTTTCCCGCCCGAACGCCCTACTACTACTCGACCTACGAGGAAGAGGACGAGGTCAGAAGGGGGGACAACGCCTCCGTCGTCGTGCTCGGCAGCGGACCGAACCGCATCGGGCAGGGAATAGAGTTCGACTACGCCTGCGTCCACGCCAGCTACGCGCTCGAGGAGAGCGGCTACGACGCCGTTATGGTCAACTCCAACCCAGAGACCGTCTCCACCGACTACGACACCTCAACGCGCCTCTACTTCGAGCCGCTCACGGCCGAACACGTGCTCGAGGTCATCCGCCGCGAGGAGCCATACGGTGTGATCCTACAGTTCGGCGGCCAGAGCCCGCTGAAGCTCGCGCACGAACTGGAGAAATCGGGGGCGCGCATCCTCGGCACCTCCCCTGACGCTATAGACTTGGCGGAAGACCGTTCCCGATTCGGCCGGCTGCTCGCTGAGCTCGGCATCCCGCATCCAAGGTTCGGGACTGCATCTACAGCCGAGGAGGCCCGCGAGGTCGCGCGCGAGCTCGGGTACCCGGTCGTCGTGCGGCCATCCTACGTACTCGGCGGACGGAGGATGGAGATCGTCTACAACGACGAGGACCTCGACCTCTACCTCAGGACCAGTGCGGGCGCGAGCCCTGGGCATCCGACCCTCGTCGACAAGTTTATGGAGGATTACACCGAGGTCGACGTAGACGCCGTCTCTGACGGGGAAGACGTGTACGTAGGCGGGATCATGGAGCACGTCGAGGAGGCAGGCGTCCATTCCGGCGACTCCTCCTGTGTGACTCCCCCTATCACGATCCACCAGGCTTTACTGCGGAGGATCGAAGACTACACCAGGCGGCTTGCGCTCTCGGTTGGCGTCGTCGGCCTTATGAACGTGCAGTTCGTGGTGAGGGGCGATGACGTACTCGTGATCGAATGCAATCCGCGCGCCTCGCGCACCGTCCCATTCATCTCGAAGGCGACCGGCGTGCCGCTGGCGAAGATGGCGACCAGGGTCCTTCTCGGGGAGAAGCTGAGGGACATGCGCACGCAGTCGTCCACCAACGGGCACTTCTCCGTCAAGGCGCCGGTCTTCCCGTTCGACAGGTTCGCCGACGTGGACCCGCTGCTAGGGCCCGAGATGCGCTCCACGGGAGAGGCGATGGGGATAGACCGCACCTTCGGCGGCGCCTTCGCCAAGGCGCTCACCGCGGCTGGGCAGGAATTGCCCGTGGCCGGGCGGGTCTACATCTCCGTCTCCAACAGGGAGAAGCGGGCCGTCGTGTTAATTGCGCGGGCCTTCGCCGACCTTGGGTTCGAGATCTCCGCCAGCGAGGGGACCGCTGAGGTGCTCAAGAACAACGGCCTGCCCGTTATGATCGTACCCAAGATAGGGGAGCTCGGCGAGGACGTGCTCGGCCTCATAGAGGCCGGCGGGGTTGACCTGATCGTCAACACCCCGTGGGGCCGCGGACCGCGCACGGACGGGTACCTGATAAGACGCCGGGCCCTTATGCACGGCGTCCCCTGCATCACCACCCTCGCAGGGGCAGCCGCCGCCATACAGGGCATCGAAGCCACGCTGCGCGGCGGGACCAGACGAGTCAACTCGCTTCAGGGCCTCTACGCGGCGAGAGCGTGAAGTTCCACAAAGTAAAGGTCGAGGAGCGTACGCAGCTTGGCAGCTACATCCTGCTCCGTTACCGCTGGAACGACGCGCCCATAGAGCCGGGACAGTTCGCGATGGTCAGGGCCGCCGGGTACCCCGTCACCCTCGACCCCTTCCTGGCCAGGCCTTTCTCGTTCTACGACTACGACGGGGAAATGGCCAGCCTCCTCTTCGAGATAAGGGGCCGCGGTACGGCGCTGCTGGACCTCACGCCCACGATAGAGGTGACGGTGCCCCTGGGCAAAGGGTTCAGGATCGAACCGGCTCTTGGCCGCGCTGCGCTCCTCGGCGGCGGCATAGGCGTCGCGCCGCTCAAGATCCTCGGCCGCCGCCTCGACGCGGTAGGCGTTCCCCACGACGTGTTCCTCGGGTTCGCGGATGCAGAGTCATCGGTCGTAGCGCGGGAGTTCCCAGGCGCTCAAGTGGCGACCATGGATGGGTCAGTCGGGACCCGCGGGACCGTCCTGGATGCCGCTGGCGCCCTCACAGACTACGGGGCCATCTACTCGTGCGGGCCCAACCCAATGCTTGCGGCGGTGAAGCTCGCCGCCGGAGAGAACACCCTCTGCCAGCTCTCGGTGGAGGAGAGGATGGGGTGCGGGAACGGCTCTTGCAACGGATGCGTCGTCCCCGTGCGCGGAGGTAATTACGTCAGGTCGTGCGTCGAGGGACCCGTCTTCCCCGCCGAGGCGCTGGCATGGTAGCGCGGGAGAAGGTGACCAGCGTGGACCTCGCGGTCGAGCTGTGCGGGATCCCGCTTCGGACGCCCCTGATGCCTGCCTCGGGAACGCTTTCGAAGGAGGCGCTCGGGGAGGTAGAGGGCGTCTACGGAGCGATGCTCCCCAAGACGACGACGCCGGTCGCCAGGGCCGGCAACCCTCCGCCCCGTGTGGCCGAGACGCCAGCAGGGATGGTCAACTCTATCGGCCTCCAGAACCCTGGTATCGAACGGTTCTTGCGGTCTCTCGACGCGTTCGATCTGGGAATCCCCATCTTCGTCTCCGTGGCCGGCGATACCGCCGCCGAGTTCGCCTCGCTCTGCGAGATACTCTCGGGTGACGATCGCATCTCAGCCGTCGAGCTGAACCTCTCGTGCCCGAACGTGGAGTGCGGGGGCCTGGCCTTCTGCGCGGGACCGGCCTCAGTCGAGGAGGTTGTCGCGGTCTGCCGCGCCGCCGTGGGTGACAAGCCCATCCTGGCCAAGCTAACCAACGAGGGCGTCGTCGAGAATGCCCGCGCCGCCGAGGCAGCCGGCGCGGACGGGCTGACCGTTATGAACACCATCCCGGCGCTCACGATAGACGCCAAGGCACGCAAGGTGCTCGTCAGGGGAGGCCTCTCGGGTCCCGCAATAAAGCCCGTGGCGCTCAGGGCCGTATACGACGTATCAGGCGTAGTAAACGTTCCGGTCGTGGGAAGTGGGGGGGTGGCCAGCGGGACTGACGTGGCCGAGTTTATGCTCGCGGGCGCCACGGCGGTGCAGGTCGGCACGACTAGTTTTGTTCGTGACCCGCAAGCGATTCTGGACGAGTTTACGGCCTACCTGAGGGAGAACGGTCTCGGTACCACGGAGCTGACGGGAGCCCTGCGCGGCTCTGGTCCCGCTGTACTGGTCCCGCGCCCGAGATCGGCCCAGAACAGCTTGCGCCCGTAGAGAAGTTGAGAGGGTTGGTCGTCACCACCAGGTGGGAGAGAAGTTACCCTAAAGCGGTTTTCAGAAAGGCCGCACTGATTCTCAGGAAACGATACCAATCTTGTGCTCCTGTTCGCAACTGAACGTCAGGCGGCTGAGGCTTCGTGAGACATCAGATCAGTTGTTTCGAGAAACGCTCTAGGGTCTCCGAAATCCCCTCTCAGAACCGCGAGAGATAGGGTTAGTGGTTCCCGACCGTCCTAACCTCCGGAGGGCCGACCGCGAAACCCACGACGAAGGAGGCCAGGTCCCCAATCCCTACCTCTACCAACACCAGCACGCTGCACGCCACCCCGACGAACGCGAACGCCCTCTTGCGGGGCCACTGGAGCGCCCCCGCCACCCCGAGTTCCAACGCCACCACCTCCGAGGTTATCGTCAGCAGCAACAGCAAGAACATACCGAAGGCGTACCCCGTTTGATCCGCTCCCGAGGGTTGCTTGCTCAAGGCGTCCAGGACCAGCAAGTACGCGCCCGCGAACACGACCGCCGAAACGAAGGACAACACGAACGAGGCCACGCCCAGGTAGGAGTGGCGAGGGGTGTTAGGTTCCGCGTTGGTCATACGTAGGAAGGTTAGCATACCTTACAGCCTGCACTGTGCTGCTGCCATCGGAAAGCCTCGGGAACAGGAGGGTTCCGGTTTTCTGCCGAGCTAGATCCTGCTATGGGTCGTGCGGTTCACGGCGAGGTTTCCGTCTACCACGGCGATTTCCCAACTACGGCGGCCGCTTCAGGGCGGTAGGAGCCGGATATCACTCGGTCTTACTTGAGATCCTGCGAATGGCATTCCGAGAATACGAACCCGGCGAAGTTCGCACCTTGCCCCAGCCTAGTATGAAAATAAGGTCGCCGCCTAGTATGAAAATAAGGTCGCCGCCTGGAGGAGCCTGACAATAGAGAATCTAGTATTCGTGCTCTAAGGCAACAGTTTGGGGTGCCCTCAAGGCTCCTGCGTCACACTGGTGTACGGGCTCTGCGGCACCAAGCAGCGCCGACGTCGGACCACGCGACGACCTCGACCTTATTTTCATCCCTTCGGGGTGGCCCGGCAAGGGCCATGGTGCACTG
>JBBPYN010000019.1:0-39143 GCA_038199875.1 Rubrobacterales bacterium | reverse complement strand
TAAGCGGATCAGCCGAGTTCTCCCCGGCCAACGGCCACCTCAGGGCGGGACACATGTGTCCAGATCATCTGCTGCACGTCGAGACAACTGATTACAAGTCAGATGGTCGATCGGATCGACGAGGAGCTAATCGGAGGATGCGCGGCTGCTTCCGCTGGTGAGGTCGGACCTCCCAGTTCCCCTGCAGACGGGTGCTAGGGTCGAAAGGTCTCAATGAGAGCGTAGAAATGCGACTTCAGGGATCTTATTGCACTCGCAGGATCTTACATGAGTCCATCTGCAGCGCCAATGAATGTCTACCCATGAGACGTTCCGAGCGTCCGGATCCAGGGAGATCCGATCGCTCCGAACGTCGCCTGAGAGACGGTTCCGAAAAGATAAGTGGTCAAACGGGTGGCTCGGGCCGATCTCCGAGTGAATTTCACGAGGCAAAAACACGGCATTTGCAGCACTTTCAAGAGCGCGCTCGGCAGGACTCGAACCTGCGACCTTCTGATTCGTAGTCAGACGCTCTATCCGGCTGAGCTACGAGCGCATCGAAGTAGGTATGATACCGCCGGGTTGGGCATCTCTCAAGGTGGGTCTCCTAAGGGGCGCTTTTGTGGATATACTCTCCTGGTGACGTTGGGCGTTTGCGGAGCGAAGGTGGAAGTGGCGTTTTGAGCGCATCTGTACTGCTTGTAATAGGGGATGATGAGGAGAGGCTGCATCTCAGGCGGGCGCTCTCCGGGGAGGGGTGGCGTGTGATCCCGGCCGGCTCAGGCTCGCAGGCGCGGCAGATGGCCGGCAGGGAGGACTTCGAGATCGCGGTCGTGGATAACCGCCTCCCAGACGAACGGGGATTTCAGGTCATTTCCGCTGTGCAGAAGCCAGGTGTTTCGACGGTCGCGCTACTCAGAGACGAGGATACGATGGACCGTATCGTCGGGATAGAGCTAGGGGCCGACTACTACATGCGCTCGCCGGTCAACCCGAGGGAGCTCGTGGCGCGGGTAAAGCAGATCTTCCGCAAGAGAGAACGCGCGGGCGATGGGGAGTCGGGTAGGATCTACGTCGGCAACCTGGAGATTGACCCGGATCAGGTCCAGGTACTCAAGGGCGGCAAGGAGATCCTCCTCTCTCCCCGCGAGTTCAAGCTCCTCCACACGATGGCCCAGAGCCCGGGAAGGGTCTTCCCACGCACGGCCCTCCTCAGACAGGTGTGGGGCGAAGAAGAATACATAGACGAGCGCACGGTCAACGTCTACGTTCAGCGCCTCCGCAACAAACTGGGCGATAACCCGACCGACCCGAAGCTGATAGAGACCGTACGCGGCTTCGGCTACCGGTTGGTGAGACCCACAACGTAGGCGCGGTTCGTGCCGCGGGCGGTTCGCGAACCGCCCCTACAATTGGCCGCGCTGCGCCGTACCGTCCCTACGGGCGGCGGATTAGGGCGCCGCCCCTGATGGTCTCCTGCGGGCGCACGTCGTAGCGGTGGCCGACGATGCAATCCTCCAGGTATGCCCCGTCGCCAACGCTCGCGCCGGGGAGCAGGATGCTGCTCTTGATCGTGGCGTTCGGTCGGATCCAACAGTCGCTGCCCACGATCACGTCCTCAAGTAACTTGACGTCGCGCCCGACCACGGCGTCCCTTCCTACCAGGACGTGGCCCTCTATCTCGGCCGCGGAGTGTATCTGGGCGTCCTCCCCGACCCAAAGCCCCTCGCCGCGCTTCTCGCCGGGGATCTTGACCCCGACCTTGCCTGAGAGCACGTCGTACTGGGCCTGCCGGTACGCCTCGAGCGTACCTATGTCCGACCAGTAGAAGTCCTCCTGATACCCGACGAAACGCTCCCCGTTCTCGAGGAACTTCGGGAATACGTCCTGGGCGAAGTCGAAGAAGGTGTCTTCGGGGATGTAGTCAAGGGCCCTTGGCTCCAGTACGTAGATGCCGGTGTTGGCCAGGGTGCTTATGGCCTCCTCGGGGCTTGGCTTCTCCTGGAACCCCTTGATGTTTGACTCATCGTCGACCTCGACCACCCCGAACTCCGAGGTGTCGTAGACCCAGCGCAGGGCTATCGTGGCAAGGGCGCCCTTCTCTTTATGGAACTGCACTAGCTCCGTTATGTTCACGTCCGTCAGCGCGTCGCCCGAGACGACGACGAAGGTGTCGTCGAACCTGTCGGCCAGACGCTTCACGCCCCCAGCCGTGCCGAGCAACTCGTCCTCCCTCTCCAGGTGCACGCTCATGCCGTTTACCCTTGACTCTTCGCCGTAGGCATCGAGGAGGGCGTCAGCCAGGTAGTGGACGTTGACACGGACCTCCTCGATGCCGTGGCCGACCAGGAGGTCGAAGATGTGCTCGATGATCGGGGTGTTCACCACGGGGGCCATGGGTTTGGGGATCTCACCCGTGAGCGGGAACAGCCTGGTCCCTTTGCCAGCCGCCAGCGCCATCGCTTTCATAAGTCTCTCCCTCGCCTCTTCTGCAAAGCCCTTAGCAGTACTCTATATTCCCTCTCGTGCATGAGAGCACTCTACACCGGCTCTTCCCCTCGGCCAAGTTCGACGAACCCCTGAAGCGCTATACGGCCTGGAAGATCGGGGGCCCCGCAGACGCCCTGCTCGAGCCAAAGAGCGTACAGGATTTGATCTCAGCCGCCGAGAAAGCCCGCGAGCACGACATCCCGGTCACGATCCTCGGTGGCGGCACGAACGTTCTCGTTCGCGACGGCGGCATCAGGGGCCTCACCATCCGCCTCGCCAAGTCCCTGACGAACGTCGAGGTCAAAGGGATGCGCGTCACAGCCGACGCCGGCGTGCTCTACCCCGTGCTCGCCAACACCACAGCAGGCCGCGGCCTCGCCGGCCTTGAGTTCGCGACGGGTATCCCTGGCACCGTCGGCGGCGCCGTCTTCATGAACGCAGGCGCCTACGGCTCAGAGACGACGGAGGTCCTCGACTGGGCCGACGTGTTCAGGGATCACGAGGTAGTCAAGATGGAGAACAGAGACCTCGACCTTTCCTACCGTCACAGCGCCATGCACGATCACCCGGGCTGGGTCGTCCTGCGCGCGGCCTACACGCTGGTCCCAGGCGACCCGACGGAGCTGAAGGCCCGCATAAAGGAGTTCCGCGCCCAACGCATGAACGGCTCCCCGAACAGGCCGAGCTGTGGCTCCACCTTCAAACGTCCCCCCGGAGACTTCCCAGGCCGCGTCATAGAAGCAGCCGGCCTGAAGGGCGTCAGGGTCGGGCAATTGGAGGTCTCGCCGGTTCACGCTAACTATCTGGTCAACCTTGGCGGCGGTACCGCGGAGGAGGCACTAGATCTCATCGACCTCGTCCGCCAGACGGTCCGCGAGAGGCTAGGCATCGAACTGGAGCCGGAAGTAAGGGTTGTAGGGGAGCCGTAAGAGTGTGGAGGACGAATCCTGGATGCTTCCGGCGTGGCTCTAGCTGATCGCTGAGTGCTGATCGCTGACAGCGTGTTTGTGCGGCCCGGACCGCCTGAACAGGTCCGGTATATCTGCGAGGTCCGTGTGGGCGTCGCAGACGTCCAGCAACGCCTGGGAGGTGCACTGGGCCGCGCTTATGACCTCGACGCGGATGCCCTTCTCGCTCTGCAGGTACTCGACGGCATCGACGTAGTCGCCGTCGCCCGAGACGAGGACGTAGGTGTCAGCATGAGAGGCGAGGCGCATCATGTCAACGACGACGCCTATGTCCCAGTCGCCCTTGTGCGAGACTGTCCTCTCTCCGTCAGCGGTCAGGGTCTCGTGTACCACGAGCGGCTTCGAGCGTACCTTGTAGCCGAACTTGTTGAGGTTGTAGACGAAGGAGCGCGCCGAGGGTGTGCCCTGCGTCTCGTCGGTCTCCTGCTTCTCCACGATATAGAAAGTGGCCCTCAGAAGCTTCCTGTCCCCAACGGCGGCTGAGAGGAGCCTGGCGTAGTCGAGGACGCCCTTGTAGTAGTTCTTGATCGAATGGTAGAGGTTCGCCCCGTCGACGAACACGGCCACCCGCTCTGTGGTTCTCCCTTCCATCACGCCCAAATATTAGCAGAAATCATTGCATGCTCGTACAATGCCCGTAGTTTACCGGGATCGCTACTTGCGTTAATATCCATGGGCCAATTGGCATGGACTCTAGAGAGGAGTGAGCCGGCACGGATTTCGGGGTCAGCATAGACGATCACGCCGAAGGATATTCCCTCGTCTCGGTGCGGGGGGAGATGGACCTCCACACAGCCCCCAAGTTCCAGGGCGCGATCGAACGCGCCGCCGAGAACGAGAGCGTCGGCGCGGTCGTCGTCGATCTGGAAGAGGTGGCGTTTATGGACTCAACGGCACTCTCGTCCCTGATGCGCTCCAAAGACACCCTCGATCAACGAGGCATCTCCCTCCGCCTCGCAGCACCCTCAAGAGCCGTCGAACGTATCTTCTCCGTGACGGGCTTCCAGGACTACTTCGATATCTTCCCCTCCCGCGAAGCCGCCATCCCAGCCTGAGTTCTCGGGCCCGACGACCGATCCCCCACGTATGGTATAATGTATGGTATGAAGAAGACCACGGTTTACCTACCCGAAGATCTAAAATCCGCCCTCGGGCGCATCGCGGCGGATAAGGGGCGCAGCGAGGCCGAGCTAATACGCGAGGCGGTCAGAGAGTTGGTCCGGGATTCCGAGCCGCCGCGCCCGCGGCTGCCATTATTTTCGAGCGGGGACCCAACGCTCGCGAGGAGGTTTGAAGAAGAGCTTCGCGGCTTCGGCGAGTGACGCTCATCCTCGATAGCAGTGGTTTGCTAGCCGCTATAGACGAGGAGCAGGAGGACCACATCGCGGCCAGAGAGGTCCTCGAATCCGTTCGCGGACCGTTGCTGATCTCACCCTTCGTGCTCGCGGAGCTGGATTACATGATTCTGACCCGCATGGGACAAGGACGCGAACTGGCACTGCTCGGCGAAGTCGCGCGCGGCGCGTATCGTCTGGAGCGCTTTTCGGAGGAGGATGTAACCGCGGCAATCGAGATAGTCGAGCGTTATGCCGACTTTCGCATCGGTCTTGCCGACGCGTCCAACGTGGTGCTGGCGAATCGCTACGGTACGCTGGACGTGCTTACGCTCGACGAGCGCGACTTCAGGACTTTGAGGGGACCTGGTGGGCGTCCGTTTCGCATTCTGCCGGCCGCCGCCGGGTGAGATCCTGTGACCAGAGGTCCGTCGCGTACTAGAATCTAAACGTGATGATGGCAGACATAGAGAAGCTTGCGGTTCCTGAGTCTCTCTCGCGTCTTGGTGAGGCGTTCAGGGAGGCCGGGCACGAACTGTACCTGGTTGGCGGGTACGTGCGCGACAGCCTGCTCGGTGGGGCGCACCCTGACATAGACGCGACGACCGACGCCCATCCGGCCGAGATCAAACGCCTCCTCAGGCCGCGCGCCGAGCACCTCTGGACCGTGGGAGAGCGCTTCGGGACCATCGGGGCCAAAACAGGGGGCTACGCCGTAGAGGTCACGACCTACAGGACCGATCTGTACACGCAGGGAAGTCGCCACCCCGAGGTACGCTTCGGCGAGAGCCTAAAGGAGGACCTGGCGAGAAGGGACTTCACCATCAACGCCGTGGCCGCCGATGCGCTTACGGGCGAGGTTCTTGATCCCTTCTGCGGGAGGCGCGATCTCCAGTCAGGCATCATCCGTCCCGTCGGGGACCCCCTTGAGAGGATGCGCGATGACCCCTTGAGGATGCTGCGGGCCGTCCGCTTCGAGACGACCCTGAGCAGGCCAGAGAGGCCTTTCGCCATGACGAGGGATCTCGAGGAGGCCATAAGGGATAACGCACACTGGCTCGAGAGCATCTCAGCCGAGCGCAAGAGGGATGAGTTCGAGAAGATCCTCGTCTCCGAGAACGTCGCCTCAGGGCTGAGGGCGCTGGTGCGTCTCGGGCTCATGCCCTACGTCGTGCCCGAGTTCATGGAGACCGTCAACGTCGAGCAGGAGTCCGAGTTCCACCACAAGGACGTCTTCGAGCACACCCTGATCGTGGTCTCCTGCGTCGAGGCCGACCCCATCCTGCGCAAGGCCGCCTTCTTCCACGACATCGGGAAGCCGAGGACGCTCGTCTACGAGCACCGCTGCACCTACTGCGGCGCGAAGAGCACTAGAAAGAGCGCTGAGGAGGGGGAGTGCGAGGTCTGCGGGGGGCGAACTATCCCAAAGAAGATCCACTTCTACGGCCACGAGAACGTGGGGGCTGCCATAGCGCGCCGGGCGATGCGACGCCTCGCCTACCCGAAGGATGACACGGACACCGTAGCCCACCTCGTCGCCAACCACATGCGGCCGATGAGCTACGCGACAGGGCGTGACCCCTGGAGCGACGCTGCGGTCAGGCGCTTCGTCAGGGACACCTACCTCGCCCGCGGCGACAGGGAGCTCGCGAACGTGGATGTGCTCCTCAAGCTAGCAAGGGCTGACATCACGGGGAGCGCGCCGCGCCGCAGGCACGTCGCACAGGAGTCCTGGCGCAGCCTGAAGAGCAGGGTGGATGAAGTAAGGGCCGAGGACGCCATAGAGAGGTTAGAGAGCCCACTTAGCGGCGACGACCTTATGGAGCGATTCGACCGGGGTCCTGGGCGTTGGATCAAGGGCCTCAAAGACTGCCTCCAGAACGAGGTCGTCGAAGGACGCCTCGGCAAGGACGATAAGGAGAAGGCTGGAGAGCTCGCCGATGAGTACGTCCGCGAACACGACGTATTCGGAGAGGAGTAGAACGCTGTGCAGAACTTCGATCCCCTCGTCACGACCGTCTGGCTCGCCGGACATCTGGAGGACGAAAACCTCCGTGTCGTAGACATCAGGGGCTACGTGAAGAAGACGGACCTGGGCGGCGGCCGTCAGAAGGCCGATTACCTCGCTGCCCCTGGCGAGTACGATGAAGCCCACATACCAGGCGCCGTCTACGTGGACTGGACGAGGGATATCACGGACCCCGAAGACCCCATCTCCGTGCAGGTCGCCCCGCCTGACCGCTTCGCGCGGCTCATGGGCTCGCTCGGCATCGGCGATGACACCCACGTCGTCGTCTACGACCACGCCGGCGGCCAGTTCGCCACCAGGCTGTGGTGGGCCCTGACCTACTACGGCCACCACAGGGTCTCCGTCCTCGACGGCGGCTGGAGCAAGTGGACAGCCGAGGGCCACCCGACGACGACCGACGTTCCCGAACCGGAGCAGGTCGTCTTTACCCCCGAACCAAGGAGCGGCTGGCGGACGGACCCCGAAACGCTCCTGGCCGCGGGCGACGAAACCTTTGTCCTCGACGCGCGCGACGAGGGTCAGTACACGGGCGCTGTGGCGCGTGGGGAGGGCCGGGCTGGGCGCGTGCCAGGGGCTGTTCACCTTCACGCCGACAGCCTCCTCGACCCCGAGAGCGGCACCTTCCACCCCGACGAGGAGCTCGGGCGGAAGCTGAGGGAGGCCGGTGTGCCGGAGGACAGGAATGAGCCTGTCGTCGCCTACTGCAACGGCGGGGTCGCCGCCACGGTCCCGCTCTTTGCGTTGCACCGGCTCGGATACACGAGGCTCGCCAACTACGACGGCTCGTGGAACGAGTGGGGTATGAGAGAGGATCTGCCAGTAGAACGTTGAACGCCCTTCGAGCGAGCAAGGAGTAGCTTCGATGTTACAATCCCCGCGGTTATGAAGAAGTACAACGTCAACAGGAGCAGGGCGAGAAGCATCGTTTCCTGGGTGCTGAGCCTGATCATGATAGCCGCAGGCGTCGCGCTGATAGCCTCCTTCTTCCTGGCCGGCCGCCTGGATAGCACAGCCACGAACAGCGACAACCCAGGCGGATTCAACGTGCCCAAGCTAGAGACCACCAAGGACGAGAACACGAGCAGCGCAGGTCCCGAAGACAAGTCACTCGAGCTCACAGTCCCTGCTATGTCCAGGATCGAAAACGACGACATACCCTACACGACGGGTACCGACGAGGAGGCGCTGAAGTCGCACGCCGCCATCCATCTCCAAGGCACGGGTTTCCCGTGGCAGAGCGAAGCCAACGTATACATAGCAGGCCACCGCCTGGGCTACCCTAACACCGAGAGCTGGCTCACCTTCTGGGACCTGGACAATGTCGCCGTGGGGGATGAGATCTTCGTGACCGACTCGAACGGTACGAAGTACACCTACAAGGTCTTCAAGTCCTTCGTCGTCAGTCCCTCAGATACCCACGTAACAGACACCGAATCGGGCAAGAACATCCTGACCCTGCAGACCTGCACCCTGCCTGACTACAATCAGCGTCTCATCGTCCAGTCCGAACTTACGGACACGCAGGAGAAGACGGCGTAGCAACCCTCCTCATCGTTCGAATTCCTGCGCCTTGAACCGTTCTCCGGTGACGCCCTGCGATTCGTCCGAGGCCAGATACAGGAAGACGGCCGTGTTCTCCTCGGGGGTTATGCGGGTTTGTGGATCCTCCTCCGGGTAGGCGGCGGCGCGCATGTCCGTGCGCATCCCGCCAGGGTCGACGGCGTTCGCGCGGACGCCGCGCTCCGCGAGCTCGGCGGCCAGGATCTGGGTGAGCCCCTCTATCCCGAACTTGCTGACTGAGTAGGCGCCCCACTCGGCCCGCCCCTCGACGCTGACCCCACTCACGACGTTGATGATAGAGCCGCCATCGGCCATGTGCGGGGTCGCGGCCTTCGAAACCAGGAAAGGCCCGGTGAGGTTGGCGTCAATGACCGTTCGCCACTCATCCGCGGGATACTCCTCTATCCCAACCCGAGGCCCGAGCAAACCGGCATTGTTGACGAGAACGTCTATCCTCCCAAAACGCCCGACCGCCTCACGCACCAACCTCTCCACATCCGCCGCCCTAGACACATCCGCCGCGACGGCCAGGACCTCGGCTCCAGCCCCCTCGACCTCCCCGGCGACAGGACCGACGGACTCCTCACTGCGCGCGTTCACGACGACCCGCGCTCCCTCCCCGGCGAACGCCAGCGCGAGCGCCCTCCCAAGTCCCTGGCTCGCACCGGTGATCAGCGTAACTCTATCCTCTAACATGTCTCTTCCTTTCGACAGCGAAATAGGCTTCAGGCATCAGGTTACAGGCATCAGGCCAAACTTTCTCGCCCGGCGCGTGGTTTCAGCAGTGTATCTGGCGGCTTCGGCTGCACCTCGAATGCGGCATGCGACCTCGATACCAATAGCCAACCCGTGATACGCCGCAAACTGCTGAAGCCTGATGCCTTCCCCACTGCAAACTTTCGTGAGTTAGCGTATAAAGGGTACGTGAGATCGTATGAGCTGGAAAGAACGTAGAACGATGTATGGTGAGAATGCACCGCCTTCCTGGGCGCGGTTGCCGGGCGCGCGTTGCCGGGCGGTCGAGCACCTGACCAAGCTGGACGGGCTCAAGGAGTTCGAGCTTTTCGAAGGGCTCGAAGAGGGGTTCTTCCAGGACGTCGCGATCGCCGCCGAGGTGCTCGAGCTCGGCGCCGGCACCGCCCTGTACAGGGAGGGAGAGCCATCGGGGGCTGTGTACTTCGTCGGTGAGGGACGCGTGAAACTCTACCGTTCCTCGGGCGGACCGAAGGCGCGGGATCAGATCCTGGGCGTGGTTGGCGACGGCTCCGTGCTTGGCCTCGGCGCCGCCCTCGAAGGCAGGACCCAGGGCCAGGGCGCTACGGCCCTCACCGACTGTGTGCTCTACGCCGTCTTCCGCGATGACCTCTTCGAGATCATGGGCCGCTTCCCCGACGGCGCCGTCCGCCTCGCCAGGGCCCTGGCCACGAGGACCCGCGAGCTCGAGGACCTCGTCGGCGACCTCGTCTTCCGCAGCGCCCCGCAGAGGGTCGCCCGCATGCTCCTGAACCTCGCCACAGAGGAGGGCCGGGTCACCAAACGCGGCGTCGTCTTCGAGCCTTCCTTGAGCAGGCAGGAGATGGCCGAGGCCACGGGCATTTCGCGTGAGGCCCTCTCCCGCGCCCTCTCGAGGCTCGCCAAGGAGGGCATCCTCGACCTCGGCAGCAAGACCATAACCGTACTCAAGCCAGCCGAACTACGCGACCGTACCTGAGAACCGCTCGCAGCAAGACCCGGATTTGACCAGGATCACACGACTGCATGACCCTGGTCATGGGCTGCGATGATGCTCGTCAACGCCGGGTGTTGAGGGCGTACGCAGGCTGGTATAAAGCGGCTACGAGAGATTCTGAGAGGAGGACCCTGTGACTTACGTGATCACCGAGCCTTGTATCGGTACGAAGGACCAGAGTTGCGTCGAGGTCTGCCCGGTCGACTGCATCTACGATGCCGGCGACCACTTCATGATCAACCCCGAGGAGTGTATCGACTGCGGCGCCTGCGAGCCGGAGTGCCCCGTCGAAGCCATCTACCCCGAGGACGAAGTCCCTGACGACATGGAGAGCTACACCACCAAGGCCGCCAACTACTTCGAGTAAGTAGAGAGTACAAGGTAACGTAAGGGAGGAGCCTCGGTGCTCCTCCCTTTTTTCTATCATTTCGACTCAACCTCTATACTCCTCCGCATGGAAGATAAGGGTTGGTTGACGCTCGGGAGAGACTACCTCTACAAGAGTCCGTGGTGCGCCTTCCGCGTCGACGAGGTGGAGTTGCCGAGTGGGGCAAGGATCGAGTACGGTGTCCTGGAGAGCGGCGGGTTCGCCGCCGTCGTGCCTGTCACGAACGGGGGAAACCTGGTGCTCGTGCGCCAGTGGCGGCAGCCTCTCGGCGCCTTCACGCTGGAGCTACCGAGCGGTGGGGTCGATGCGGGCGAGGAGCCTGGTTACGCGGCCGGCAGGGAGCTCTTCGAGGAGATGGGCTACAGGGCCGAGGACCTGGAGCATCTGGCCTCGGTGCACACAAGCACGGGAAGGAGCACGGAGGTCTGCCACCTTTTCCAGTGTAAGGCGGTGAGGGACGAGCGTGGGCCGCGGCCCGAGCCCACGGAGTTCATACAGGTAGTCGAGTTGCCGTTCGAGAACGCTCTGCGGATGGTCTCCGACGGTACGATCACGGACGCCGCCACCGTGCTAGGGTTGCTTCTCGCCGGCAGTGACACCGGCGGTGGGTTACACTGAAGTCAACCAAAAAGACCGGGGAGCCGTAGGGCTGAGAGGGCACAGAGGTGCCGACCCGCTGAACCTGATCCGGGTAATGCCGGTGCAGGGAGATTCTCAAGTCTTATCGGCGCATCCCGCATAGAGATAGGAGGGTGCGCTTTTGAACGCTTTCAGGGACACCAGGGTGCTGACCGAGGCGGCGATCTCCGTGGCGCTGGCTTTCGTACTGGGACTCTTCGTGCTCTTCAAGATGCCGTTTGGCGGCTCCGTGTCCCTTGAGATGATCCCCCTTATACTCCTCGGCCTCAGGCAGGGCTGGAAGGTTGGCGTCGCCGCTGGTGCGGCCTACGGTCTCCTCGACCTCGCAATAGATCCTTTCGTTGTGCATCCCGTGCAGCTTCTGCTTGACTACCCTATGGCCTTCGGTGTCCTGGGGCTCGCGGGGCTTTTCAAACCAACGGTGCGGGGCGCGGTCCTCGGCGCCACGGTCGCCGTGCTGGCGCGCTTTGCGTGCCACTTCGCCTCTGGCGTGGTCTTCTTCGCCTCCTACGCGCCGGATGGCTGGAACCCCCTCCTTTACTCGGCGGCGTACAACGCGGCGTACCTGGTCCCGAGCCTTGCTATCGCGGTCGTGGTCGTAGTCGTGCTACTCAAGGCGCTCGAGGCGGCGCAGCCTTCGCCGAGGCAGTTGCGCTACAGGGGTTCGGCGGCCTCGTAGCGTGAGGACCGCAATCTTCCTGAACGGATCCCCCGACTCGCCACCCCTGATCCAGGCCGTCACAAGACGCGCTGACCTGGTAGTGGCCGCAGACGGCGGGGCCCGTTACGCGCTCGCCGCCGGGATAGTTCCCGACCTGGTCGTCGGGGACATGGATTCTCTTGGTGAAAACCTCGCCCTCGAGGTCGAGCGGCGCGGGGCTTCGCTGGAGCGTTATCCGGCGAGGAAGGACAAGATGGACGGGCACCTCGCGGTGCTTGCCGCCCGGGAGCGGGGGGCTACCGCGGCTGACTTCTTGTGCGCGGCCGGGGGGAAGCCAGGGGCCGTCTTCGCCGTCCCGCACATCCTGCTCGCCGCCGAGCGCATCGGGCTGCGTTCCATGCTCGTCGCAGACTGGGGGCTGATGTTCGTGATCGAAGGCCGCTCCCGGGTCGTCGAAGGGTCGGCGCGCGATAGCGTCTCGATCTTCCCCTTCTCCGGTCAGGCCACGGGCGTCACCCTGGAGGGCATGGGTTATCCGTTGGAGAATGCTCACCTACAACCAGGGGACACCCTCGGGTTCCATAACGAGTTGATCGGCAGGGAGGCAAAGGTAAGCGTGGAGTGCGGGGCGCTCCTCGTCGTGCACGAGACCTCGGGCCCGTGACAGGGCACACGGACCCAAGCACGAAAACGCCTTAAGATAAGCGTCGCTTATGGTGGCGACCTTCAGACCAGAGACGGTTCTCGGTGAGGTGGAGCACCGTCCCTACCCAGCCCCTTCAGGACCCTGGGCTATCGGGATGAGTTGGAGGGACCTGCTGTTCATGCACTGGCCCGTAGAAGCGGACGCGCTGAGGTCGCTCGTGCCGCCCTCCCTGAGCATCGATACGTTCGATGGCAATGCATGGCTCGGTGTCGTGCCTTTCGACATGGTCGGCGTAAGGCCCCATTTCGTACCAGCCGTACCGGGGCTCTCGAACTTCCCCGAGATCAACCTCCGCACCTACGTGACGGCGGAGGATAGGCCAGGCGTCTGGTTCTTCTCCCTGGACGCCCACAACCGTCTCGCAGTCCGCCTCGCCCGCGCCACCTTCCACCTACCTTACTTTGACGCCGAGATGTCCTGCCACGCCCTGAACGACGAGGTCGACTACAGGAGCATCCGCACTCACAAGGGCGCCCCGCCCGCCGAGTTCGTGGCCCGTTACGGTCCTGCGGGGAAGCACTTCCAGAGCGGCCCTGGGTCTATCGAGAGCTTCCTGACCGAGCGCTACTGCCTGTACAGCGCCGACGGGAGGGGCAATGTTCGCCGCGGCGAGGTTCATCACCAGCTGTGGCCCCTCCAGCCGGCGGAGGCCGAAGTCCGTACGCTCGCGATGACGCAGCAGATAGGCCTTGAACCGCCCGAGACAGAACCGATCCTCCACTTCTCCAAACGCCTGGACGTTCTCGCCTGGCTACCACGGAAGATAGGCGGTGCCGTGTAGGGGCCGTGACCCAGCAAGGGCGGTTCGCGAACCGCCCCTACGAGTCATATACTTGCCGCGTGGTGGGTAGGATCGACATTCTCGCTCCGGGCGCGCCTTGAAGGCGGATCTCGTCTCCGGCCTTCTGCCCGTGAGGGAGGACGGGCGTATGCTCCTGCTCCAGCGCCCTGCGGGTACCTGGGAGCCGCCCGCTGGACGTCTGCAGCCAGGCGAGAGCTTCGAGGAAGGGGCCATCCGTGAGCTCTACGAAGAGACAGGCATGCTCATTTCTCCCGAGCACATCATCGCCACCTGGGTCGGCGAGGCGCCGAGCGGTAGGCGCCTTGCCTCCGTCACATACGCAGGACGTGCCGGCGGGGGAGAGGTCACGCTCTCCGAAGAGCACCTCGACCACAGGTGGGTAACCCTCGAAGAGTGGATGTCCCTGCCGAGCTGGTGGAGCCACGAGGACATCCAACGCGTAGGGGAGGGTTTCAAACCCGCCCTTAAACGCGAACCGCCCATGACCCAACCGTCCCAGCCACCCCCACGCGAGGACACCGGCGTGGTGCAGGCCAACCTCGGGGCAGGGGCCGTGCTCGTTGACCTCGGCGACGTGGAGCCGCGGGCGCTGCTGCTCAGGCGTCGCAAGCCGCCTGTCGGGCTCTGGGAGAACCCAGGCGGCATGCTAGAAGAAGGCGAGGACTTCGTGGCCTGCGCCATCCGCGAGCTATACGAGGAGACAGGAGTGCGGGCCGGGATCGAAGACGCCTGGTGGGCCAGGGTCGAGCCGTGGCGCGCCCCAGACGACCCCGAACTCTACGCAGGCGCGGGCTTTCTGGCAAGGCATCCAGGAGGGGAGATAGAGCCTGAGGCCGCGGCCCACGACGCCTCGGTGTGGGTCACGGAGGCCGGTTGGCGCTCTATGCGTACGTGGTATACAAGGCAGGAGTCGGATGTGCTCTGGAGAGCCATAGGGGAGATGAGGCGTTGAACGAGCACGAGGTTATACGTAGGATCTCGGCCCTCCTGCCCCCAGCGCCCCCCGAGGTGCTCGTGCCGGTCGGGGACGACTGTGCCGTTTTCGAGATCGGGGATACCAACTGGGTGGCCGCCTCAGACATGCTCACCCACGGCCACCACTTTAAGGACTGGGCGGCGCCCGAGGACATCGGCTACAAGGCCGTTGCGGTCAACGCCTCGGATGTTGCAGCGATGGGTGGGACTCCGCGGTTCATCCTGACCTCAGGAGGGGCGCCAGACCCACAGACTGCGTTGCGCTGCTTCGAAGGGGTCATGGAGGCCTGCGAGAAGTTCGGCATCTACCCGCTCGGGGGCGACACGACCCGCGCCGACGCCCTCATGGTGGACGTGGCGATCCTCGGGCAGCTCGCCACCGGGCCTGTGCTGCGATCGGGGGCCAGACCGGGGGATCTACTGTCCGTCACCGGAGAGCTCGGCGCCGGTGCCGCCGGACTGCTCGCCCTGGAGCAGGACGTATCCGGGTACGAACGCCTCATACGCAGATACCTCAGGCCTGAGCCGAGAACAGGGGCCGGACGCGCCGCCGCCTACCTCGGCGCGAGCGCCATGATGGACCTCTCCGACGGCCTCGCCTCGGACGTGCGGCGCGTGTGCGAAAGGAGCGGGGTTGGGTGCGAAGTGGACCTGAACCTCTTGCCCGTAGAGAGAGATATCAGGGAGCTCGCGCAATCCCTGGGGCACGACCCAGGCATCCTCGCGGCCACCGGGGGCGAGGACTACGAGCTCCTGATCTGTGCCCCCAAGCAGATTCTCGACGCCCTGGCAGAGAGCATAGATGTGCCCCTCACGGTGATAGGGGAGATCACGCAAGGAGACGTCGCCTTCAAGCGTGGGAACAAGCCGGTCGAGGGACTATCCGGCTGGGACCATTTCACGTGATTCGGCCCCGAATTGGAACAACCGCGGCGACCCAACTCCCTACTCCCCAAGCGAGCGCCTCCCTACTCCCTAATCGTGTGACGCCACGCGGTTACGGCCGGCTTTCTTGGCCCTGTAGAGTGCGGCGTCGGCCTGCTCCATCAATTCTTCGGCGCTCCTGGAATCTCTGGTGGAGAGGGCGGCGACGCCGGCGCTTATCGTCACTATCCCGGGGGGGACGTTGCCCTCGTGCGGTATCCCCAAACGCTCCACCGTCTTGCGGAGGTTATCTGCCGTCGAGGTGGCCGCCTGCAGCGTTTGCTCTGGCAGTACGATCAGGAACTCCTCCCCGCCGTAGCGGTAGGCTGTGTCCCCGCTGCGGCGGTGGCGCGTGATGGCATCGGCCACCTTTGTGAGTACCTCGTCTCCCGCGAGATGGCCGTAATGGTCGTTGTACGCTTTGAAAGAGTCAACGTCGCACAGTGCCACAGCGTAGCTGTGCCCGTAGCGCCGCGAGCGCGCCTCCAGGACGTCGAGGTCCTCTTCGAGGCGTAGCCGGTTGCCCAGGTGCGTCAGCGCATCCTCCCGCGATTCCTCGAAGAGCCTGCTGTTCAGCCTCCCCAGTTGTTCGTTCTGGGCGGCCAGGCGCCTTTGCAACTCCGTCACACGGCAGGCCGAGACCAGGCGCACCTCTAGCTCGTGGCGGTCGAGTGGTTTGGAGAGGTAGTCGTCGGCGCCGGCCTCGAGGCCGGCGAGCAGGTGGTTCTTGTCCCCGAGGGCCGTCAGGATGATGAAGTAGGTGTACCTGTCGCGTTCGTCGGTCCTGACGAGGCGGCACAGTTCGAGGCCGTCGACGCCAGGCATCATCCAGTCGCTTATCACGAGGTCAACATCAGGTGTATTCCGGTAGAGTTCGAGGGCCCTCACCCCGTCCCCGGCGGCGAGACACTCGTGACCGAGCCTCTCCACCCAACGACGCAGGATCATACGCGAGACGGCGTCGTCCTCGGCTATGAGCACCCTCATTGGCGGTGTCCGCGGACCTCGGCCCCGAGCGCCCGTTCGACCCTCCCGAACTCTTCTTCGAGCCGTTCGAGGAGCCCGAAACCGTGCGAGAGGTCTCCGGAGGCGCCGGCTCTTTCCAACCGCGCGCAGAGGCCTGACATACCCCTCGCGCCCATGCTGCCCGAGCTACCCTTGAGCGCGTGCGCCGCCCGCTCTACGGCCTGAGCGTCGCCTTTTTGCATGGCTTCTTCGAGCGCTGAGAGCCCCGAGCGCGTATCGTCCACGAACATGCCAGCGAGCTCGGCCACGATATCCGTATCGTCTTCGCCCTGCAGCCCGCGCAGCCCCGCGAGCACCTCGCGGTCAAGGGGCGGTCCCGCGTACGCCGTGCCGTCTTCGGGGCTCGGGAGGCGGAAAGCTGGTGTCCTCGAGACCCATCTCCCGAGCACGGCGCCAAGCTCCTCCAGGCTCACCGGTTTGGAGATGTAGCCGTCCATCCCTGCCTCGATGGCCTTCTCCCTGTCGCCCTGCATCGCGTTGGCCGTCATCGCGATGATCGGCGTCCTGCGCCTCCTCAGGCCCATCATCATGTTGCGCCGGCCCAACTGCTCCTGGCGGAGCCTTATCTCCCTGGTGG
This sequence comes from Rubrobacterales bacterium, assembly GCA_038199875.1. GTDB lineage: Bacteria > Actinomycetota > Rubrobacteria > Rubrobacterales > Rubrobacteraceae > Rubrobacter_D. The sequence continues at coordinate 22,356 of JBBPYN010000019.1, read as the reverse complement.
CCCTGTAGCCGTCCATCCCGGGCATCTGCACGTCCATCAGCACGGCCCCGTAAGAGCCGTTGGCGAGGGCTTCAACGGCCTCCTGGCCGTCCCCCGCGACGTCCACCATGTAGCCCAGGTTCTCGAGCATGCGCACGGCGACCTTCTGATTCACGGGGTTGTCCTCGGCGACGAGCACCCTGGCGCGCACGCCAGCCTTCTGCTCCCTGAGGCTGTCGAGGGTGACGAAGCGCGTCCCCCCTGAGGCCGTCCCCGCCCCGCTCATCACGGTTACGAGGGCGTCGTACAGGTCCGACTGCCTTATTGGCTTGGTCAGGTAAGCTTCTATCCCGGACCGGCTGGCCTCCTCACCGTCACCGCGACGCCCCATCGACGTCAGTAGCACCAGCCGGGTCCTGGAGATCCCTGGTTCGGCTTTGATCCGCCGGGAGAGCTGTATCCCGTCCATGCCTGGCATCTGCATGTCAAGAACCGCGAGGTCGTAGGGATCACCGGCCGCGGAGCGGAGCTGATCCAGGGCCTGCTCGCCGCCCTCGGCGCTCGCCACCCGCACCCCCCAGGAGGAGAGTTGCTTCTCGAGGATCGTACGGTTGGCCTGGTTGTCGTCGACCACCAGCGCCCGACGCCCCGCGAGATCCGTGAAGGTCTCCTGCGCGGCGTGGGCCGGTTGCTTCCCGAAGGCCACGGTGAAAGTGAAGGTGCTGCCCGCGCCTGGTTCGCTCTCCACGCGCATCTCCCCGCCCATCAGGCTCACCAGCTGGTTGCTGATGGCCAGACCGAGCCCCGTACCGCCGTAGCGGCGGGTCGTCGAGGCGTCGGCCTGAGTAAAGGCCAGGAAGAGGCGTTGTTGCTGTTCCGGCGAGATGCCGATACCTGTGTCTGAGACCTCGAAGCGCACCGTGGCGCTCTCCTCGTCCTCGCCCACGAGCTCGACCCGTACTATCACCTCCCCCTCGTCGGTAAATTTGATCGCGTTCCCGAGCAGGTTGGTCAGGACCTGGCGCAGGCGGCCAGGGTCGCCGCGCAGCGCCCCAGGGACGTCGTGCTCGACGAGGCTCGCCAGCTCCAGACTCTTGTCCTGCGCCCTGCCGCCTAGCAGCACCGTCACGTCCTCAACGGTCGAGCGCGGGTCCAGGTCTATGGTCTCAACGCGCATGGCGCCCGCCTCTATCTTGGAGAAGTCAAGGATATCGTTGACGATCGTCATGAGGTTCTCGCCCGAGAGCCGCACCGTCTCGGCGAACTCGCGTTGCTCATCGTCGAGCGGGGTACCGAGAAGGAGTTCCGTCATGCCGACGATGCCGTTCATCGGCGTACGGATCTCGTGGCTCATGTTCGCCAGGAACTCGCTCTTGGCCCGGTTCGCCTCCTCGGCCTCCTCCCTTGCTTCTCTAAGCTCCCTCTCGTACTGCTTTCGCCCCGTGATGTCGGACATCGAGCCGATCACCCGCACGGCCCGGCCTTCCGCGTCGCGCACGATGTAAGCCCGGTCCTCGACGGTCGAGTACGAGCCGTCGGCGCGCCTGAAACGGTACTCCCCAGACCACATCTCCCCGCCGCCCTCGAAAACGGCATCGACGCTCGCTATTACCCTCTCCCTGTCCTCAGGGTGTATGTGCTCCTCCCACCAGGTGGTATCGGTTCTCTGTTCCTGGGGATAGCCGAACATGGTCTCGACGGCCCCGTTCCAGATCTGCTCGTCGGCCAGGATGTCGCTGTCCCAGATCGTCTCGTTGGTGGCGCTGGCTACCAGCCGGTAACGCTCCTCGCTCTTCCTGAGGGCCTCACCGGCCTCCTTGCGCTCCGTGATGTCGAGCATGAAACCCTGCCAGTAACGGGACCCGCTCACCTCGTCTTCGATGAGAACGGCTTCGTTGCGCACCCACACCGTCTGCCCGTCGCGATGGAGTACGCGGTACTCTGTCGTGAAGACCTCTCCAGGCCTGCCCGTCTGCGCGTCCTCGGACCGCATCCGCTCGCGGTCGTCGGGGTGAACCATGCGCCACCTGAGGTCGGCGTCCTCGAAGTCGTCGGGAGAGTAGCCTGACAGGGTCTGTATCTGGGGGCTCATGTACATCGCGGCGTCAGGGCTCCCTATCTCCTGCACGTAGACGACCGCAGGGACTTTCTCCACCAGCGCGCGGTACCTCTGTTCGGCCTCCCTGAGACTCCGTTCGGCCCGCTTGCGCCCCGTGATGTTGCGCAGGGCGGTTATCCTGACCTCACGCCCCTGGTACTGGGAGCTCTTTCCTCGTACCTCTGCATCGAACCTGGTGCCGTCTTTTCTGAGGGCCACGACCTCATACGGCTCTGGCGACCCCGCGGAGATATGCTCTACGACCGTATCGCGAGATTCGGGCGCCGCGAAGTCAACCGCGGGCATGCCGATGATCTCAGAAGCCTCATAACCGAACATCTCGAGAAAGGACCTGTTGACCTCGAGGACCCTGCCACCCTCGCTGATGGCTATGCCCTCGAAGGTGGCGTCGGAGAGGCCCCGGAAACGCTCTTCACTCTTCCGCATAGCCTAGCTAACCCCCGCCGTCAAAGGCCAACGGTGACGATCCCGTACGCCCCTCGACCGCTCCTGCGCCGTGCCTAACTTCCTACCAGGACCCATACTTCCTCCAGCGCTCCGTACCCAAGACAGCCTGTCTTCTGGATACGTAATCAGCGACCGCCGGGATGCCTCACAAGCCAAGTATACCCCGTGCCTTGTAGGGGCGGTTAGCGAGCCGCCCACATACCCCGACCCACGTAGGGGCGGGTTTCAAACCCGCCCGCGACCCGCCCCTACGCGCGCGGCAGGGAGACGGTGAAGGCGGACCCTTCATTCGGGGTGCTCTCGACGGTGACCCTGCCGCCGTGGTTCTGGGCCACGTGCCGAACTATGGAGAGCCCAAGTCCCGTCCCGCCGGTAGCCTTGGAGCGCGCCTTGTCCACGCGGTAGAAACGCTCGAAGATGCGTGGGATCTTACCCTCAGGTATGCCGATGCCAGTGTCGGAGATGCTGATGGTTATCTCCGAGTCTTCGGAGCCCCCGACCACCTCCACCTTGCCACCAGGCGGCGTGTATTTGACAGCATTATCCACAAGATTAGTGAACATAGAGGCCAGTTGTGTCTCGTCACCGTAGACGGTGTACTGGGCCGCCTTACCGAAGCGCTTCCACTGGAGGGTGATGTCTTTCTTACGGGCGACGCGTCTCATGCGGGCGAGCACGGACATAAGGACGCTGCGCACGTCCACGAGGGTGGGGTAGTCGGTAGGCTCCTGGCTCTCGAGGCGCGCCAGGTCGAGGAGGTCCGTTATGAGGTGGGCGAGGCGTTCCGTCTCGTTCTTCAGTTGCGCGGCGAAGAGGCGCGCCTGGACGGGGTCCTCGTCGAGGGTCTCCTCCAGGCTTTCGGCGAGCAGCTTCAGGCTCGTGGCCGGCGTCTTCAGTTCGTGGGAGACGTTCGCGACGAAGTCGCGCCTTATCTTGTTGACCCTCTGGAGCTCGTCGGGGCTGACGCCGTTTCTTCTCTCCAGCGTCACCCTCTACTCCCGACGCTCGGGGAGCGAGCTCCTTGGCTTCGGCTCGAAGCGGTAGCCGAGGCCGCGGGCCGTGTGGACATACTCGTAGGACGACTTCTCCTCGAGGGCGGCCCGGATCCTACGTATATGCACGTCTATAGTGCGCGAGGAGCCGACGCCAGCGTGCCCCCAGACCTCTTTGGCAAGTTCCTCGCGGCTCCTCAGCTCGCCGGGGGTCGAGGCGAGGGCGGCGAGGAGCTCGAACTCCTTCAGGCGCAACTCGAGCGACTCCCCACCGGCGTGGGCCGTAAAGTTCTTCGTGTCGAGTTGCAGGTCACCCGCCTCGATGATCTTGCCCCTGCCGCCAGTCTCGCTTCGTTTCAGGTTCGCGTTTATGCGGGCGACGAGCTCCTTCGTGCCGAAAGGCTTAGTCACGTAATCGTCGGCGCCCGCCTCGAACCCGCGGACCTTGTCCTCCTCAGCGTCCTTGGCCGTGATCATCACGATCATCACGCTCTGGTCACGCTCGCGGATCCTCTCGCACACCTCTATCCCCGACTCGCCAGGGAGCATGATGTCGAGCAATATAAGATCAGGCCTCAACTTCCTCGCCAGCCTCAAGGCGTCGGCGCCGCTGGTCGCCCCCTGCACCCCGAAGCCGCTGCGCGAGAGGTTGTAGGCAAGGGTACCCATGATGACCTCGTCATCCTCGACTATCAGGATCTCCGCCGTACTGGTTATCAATGCACCTACTCCCGTCGGACCCGGCAAGACACCACGCCAGTATAAGCGCTGCCCCCACAACCTTCATTCCTTTCACCCAGATTTAACACAACCACCAAAGGCCCCGAACCCTCCCCAAGCAATCCCCGCAAACATATCCACCCACCGCGCAACAAGCTGAAAGCGAGGCCGAAGCGTGCTGCGTAGCCCGAAGGGCGCAGCGCGCTACAATGCATTGCTGGAGAGCGTGGAGGAGGGGACCTGCAGACGAGCGTAGAGACAGTGGAGGTGCATACTGGGCGTACCTTCGCCATCGCCCGCAGCTCGGCCGACACCTTCGAGCGCGTAATCTTCGAGATCGAAGAAGGTGGCGTCACGGGCCGGGGCGAGGCCGCGCCAACCGGGTACTACGGCCAGGATGCCGCTGGCGTCGCCGCGGCTCTAGCGGGCGTCGAGGTCGAAGATCCCTGGGACATCGAGGGGACCCTCGCGTACAACGGCGAGATGCCCCCTTCGGCGCTAGCTGCCCTCGACAACGCCATGCACGACCTCGCGGCGAAGAGGCTCGGCGTGCCCGTCTACCGTTTGCTCGGGCTCGCCAGGCCAGGACCCGTCTCCGCCTACACTCTAGGCATAGCTGACATGGAGACGACCGTAGCCGATGCGAGGCGGCTGCGGGAGTTCCAGATCCTGAAGGTAAAAGTCGGGGGGTGGAAGGACATCGAGACGCTCAGGGCCGTGAGGGAATCATCACGGGCTGACCTCTGGGTCGATGCCAACGAGGCATTTTCTCCCGAAGAGGCCGTTGGGGTCGTGGCTGAGTTGAAGGAGATCGGGGTCGGCATGATCGAACAGCCCGTGCCTGCCTCGGCCGGTCCTGATGCCCTCGGCAAGGTGACCGAGGCGGCTTTCCCGGTACCCGTGATCGCGGACGAGAGCGCCATCGAGGCCGCCGACGTGCCAGGGCTCGCCGGGCGCGTCAGCGGGGTCAACGTCAAGCTCGCCAAGTGCGGTGGCATCCGGCGGGCGCTCCAGATGATCCACACCGCCCGCGCCAACGGGATGCTCGTCATGCTGGGCTGCATGGTCGAGACCTCGCTCGGCATCTCGGCGGCGGCCCAGATCTCCGGCCTCGTTGATTTCGTAGACCTCGACGGCGCGATGCTCCTCGCCGACGATCCCTACTCAGGGCCAACCTACGAGAACGGCCGCATCCTCCTCTCAGGGGACCCAGGTCTCGGGGTAGGGCCGCGATGATTCGTGCAGGGGCTCCAGAGCGGCGGTACGCGGTGCTGGCCGACGGCTGGTTCGCCAACAACCACGCCAAGACGGCGCACGGCCTGATCCGCTACGGTAAAGACGAGGTCGCCTGTGTCATAGATTCGACGCTAGCAGGAAAGCGCGTGGCCGGCGTCATGCCAGGCCTCGGGCGCGACGCCCCCATAGTAGGGACGCTCGAAGAAGCGCTGGAGTTCTCGCCGACCTCCATCCTGGTCGGCCTCGCCCCCGCGGGCGGAAGGCTCCCTGGGGAGTGGATGGAGACCCTGCGATCCGCCGCCGACGCCGGCCTCGAGATCGTCAGCGGCCTCCACCAGCGCCTGGCACCCGAGTTTCCGGACAAGCCCGTCTGGGACGTGCGCGAGCCGCCCGGGGACATCCCGCTCTTCTCCGGGGAGGGTTTCGGGGTTGGGCCCAAGGTCGCGCTCACCGTTGGGACTGACAGCGCCATCGGCAAGATGACGGCTACCTTAGAGATCGAACGCTCCGCGAGGGAGGCAGGCTTCTCCACCGAGTTCGTCCCGACAGGACAGACGGGCGTAGTAATAGCAGGCTGGGGCATCTGCGTCGACGCCGTCATCTCCGACTTCATCGCAGGCGCCTCAGAACAACTAGTTCTCGAGGCTGCCAAGACTTCGCCCGACCTCATCCTCGTCGAGGGCCAGGGTTCCCTTGGACACCCGGCGTACTCAGGAGTAACGTTAGGCCTCATGCACGGCTCCTGCCCTGACTGCCTGATCCTCTGTTCCGCAGACCCGACCGAGGAGGGCTTCCGCGGCGTCCCGCGCCCTTCCCCCGCCCGCGTGGCCCGCCTCTACGAGGAAGTCGCAGCCCTCATCAAACCAGCCCCCGTAGTCGCCGTGAGCCTCAACACCAGGGGACTCGACGAACAGGAAGCCAAAAACCTCATCGCCGCCGTAGCCGACGAGACCGGACTCCCCGCCGCCGACCCCTTCCGAGGTGCAGCCGCCCCCATCCTCGAAGCAATACAAGAAGCTCCAAAGACCAAACCCATAGCCCTCTAAAGCGTTTTGCTCCACAAACCGCGGCATCAGGTGTAGGGGCGCTTCGCGAAGCGCCCATCCGCAAACCACCGCTTGATCTGCTGACGAGCGAAGCCTGAAGGGCCGAAGCGTTGCTGACAAGCGACCGAAGGGAGCGTGCTATGTTAAGATCTCGGCGTGGCACGATGCTTGACGCTCAACGCGAGCTATGAGCCCGTGGCCTTGGTAACGGTCAAGAGGGCTATAGTCCTCGTCGTCTCCGAAAAGGCCGAGATCGTGGAGGCGAACCTGGATCGCCGGTTCCGTTCCGAGAGGGCCGAGTACCCTTACCCGCTCGTGATCCGTCTCGTCAAGTACGTCGAGATCCCCCGTCGCCTGCGCAAGCACGTGACGAACGCGATCCTGTTCGCCCGCGACAACTACCGTTGCCAGTACTGCTCAAGGCACCGTAACGACCTCGGGCGCCGCGACCGCCTGACCCGCGACCACGTCCAGCCGCTCTCGCGCGGTGGCGCGAACACCTGGGACAACGTGGTGACGGCCTGCACCAAGTGCAACGCGAGGAAGGGTAACCGCCTGCCGATGGAATGCGGCATGTACCCAAAGAGCACGCCCAAAGAGCCGCGTTACGTAGTAATGGTGTGGTACTCGCGAGACCTCAACGAGGTCCAGCGCCGCTACGTGGATCAGTTTTATGGAGGCCTGACGGCCTCTTAGCTTTCAGCCATCAGCTGTTATCCGGCGGTCGTCTTGTGTGTGATGCTTGGCGTTGTGGAAGGCGAAAGCGGCTTCTGCGAGAAGGGACGATCGCGTCGCGTAGGGGGAAGACCGAAAGGCTTTTGCTGACTGCTGAAAGCTATGAGCTATAATTCATCGCGTCACCCGAAAACGGACGGGAATTCTTTGGACCACAACGATTTCGCGGAGAGGGTCGAACGCATCGTCGGGAATGTCGGGCGCGCCGTTTCCGGCAAACGCGAGGGTATTTTTCTGGCCGTGGTGGCCATGCTCGCGGGCGGACACATCCTTATAGAGGACGTACCTGGTGTTGGTAAGACGCTTCTGGCCAAGTCGCTCGCCCGTTCGCTACGGGCCGAGTTCCGCAGGATACAGTTCACCCCCGATCTTCTGCCAGCCGATGTGACTGGCCTCAACGTCTACAACCAGGGCGAGGGAGACTTCGAGTTCTGGGCTGGGCCCATCTTCGCCAACGTGGTGCTCGCTGATGAGATCAACCGTGCCAGTCCCAAGACCCAGAGCGCGCTCCTTGAGGCGATGGAGGAGGGCTCGGTGACTGTGGACGGGGTGACACGTCACCTCGCCCAGCCCTTCTGCGTGCTCGCGACCCAGAACCCCGTCGAACACGAAGGCACCTACCCCCTGCCGCACGCCGAGCTTGACCGGTTCATGATCAAGATGCAGGTCGGCTACCCCGATGAGGACGCCGAGACCGAGATGCTCAAGCTGTCAGAGGACCCCGTCGCCGACCTCTCTCCGGTGGTCGGGGTCGAGGAGTTCCTGAAGATGCGTCAGGCCGTCGAGGAGGTCTACACCAGCGAGGCCGTCCTGAGGTACGTTGTCTCCGTGACCTCGGCGACCCGCGAGCGCGAGGAGGTCTACCTCGGCGCCTCCCCACGGGCCAGCCGGATGTTACTGGCGGCTTCGAGGGCGCGGGCCGCGGCGAACGGCCGCTCGTACTGCGCGCCCGACGACGTCAAGGCCATGGCTGGGAGCGTGCTCTCGCACAGGATCATACCCTCCGCCAGGAGCTCCGAGGACGGCCTGGGTCTCGACGATGCCACCGGCGGGATCGTGCAGGACATCCTGCGCTCCGTGCCCGTGACCGAGGCGGTGTAGGGCCCCTTGCCAGGGAGGGGCGCCTCGCGGCTCTCCGTCAGGCCCACGGCCCGCGGCTGGCAGGCGCTCGTTGCCGGGGCCATCACGCTGTTCGTGGCGCGCCTGATCGGTACCACGCAGTTCCACCAGCTCGCCTACGTGCTCCTGACCCTGCCGCTCGCGTCGCTCGTCCTCGGGATGATGGCTTCAAGGGGCCTCAAGTACTCGCGGTCCCTGCCCCCCGGTGACCGGATCACGGCTGGTAGAGAGGCCAGGCTGCGCCTCCTGGTCGAGCGCTCGCGGTTCTGTGCGGCGAAGGTAAGCGTGTCTGACCGCCTCCCTGGGCCGCGCGAGTTCGAGTTTCCGGGTTGGAAGGAGAAGCACAGGATCGAAGTTCCACTCACCTTCGCCCGCAGGGGCGTCTACGAGCTCGGCCCGGCCGAGGTCAGGGTGGCCGATCCCTTCGGGCTCCTCGCCATCACCAGTTGGTTCGAGGAGAGGACAGAGGTCGTCGTCTACCCGCAGGTCCACGAGTTGCGGGGCTTCCCCCTGCGGGGCGGAAACGAGGAGGCCGGCACACGGGGGGGGCGCGGCAGGCGGGGTGAGGAGTTCGCAAACCTGAGGGAATACCGCAGGGGAGACGACAGGCGTCACATCCACTGGAAGAGCCTGGCACGCACGGGGGAACTCTTCGTCAAGGAGTTCTCCCTGGAGGCGCCTAGGCGCCACACTGTGGTCCTGGATCTCCGCAGGGAGGGGCTCAGGACACAGGACAACGAGGTCGAGGACGCCGTATCGGCGGCTGCCTCGGTGCTGAGGCATCTCTCCCGTGAAGGCCTGCCCTTCCGGCTGCTCGGAACGGGCAGCGACGCTATCGACACGGGTTTCGGGTCAGACGAAGATGCCTACTGGGAGGCTATGAGGCATCTCGCCATGGCGCGCGCCGACGGAGCCCGTCCCATGGGGGAGACCGTGCTTGGCGAGAGGGGAGGCCTGGGGGAGGGCCTGGTCCTCGTCTCGCGTACCCGCGACGAAGAGTTGCCCCACTGCGTCCGCAAGCTCAGGGAGGCGGGCCTCTCGGTGATCGTGGTCGCCCTTGCGACCCACACGTACCGGACGCCAGCAGTGGGTGGCGCCGCGCAGGGGGGCGTAGCGCAGGGCCGCGAGGCAGAGCTTTCGAGGAGCGTCGGCCGTCTGGAGGCGGCAGGAGCAGCGGTACGCGTCGTCAGCCACCCGGAGGGGGTAGGAGGGCTCTCGGGCCTGCATGGCATCGAGGCGGTGCGATGAGTGGGCCAGGGGTGAGGTTGTGGCTCTACGGGGCGGCGCTCGCGACCGGCGGTGCATTTAGCATCCTCTTTACCGGCGAGACTTACAGCGGTGGCGATGGCGGTTTCGGCGGGCTCTCTGTGGTCGCGATCATAGCCGGGTACACGGCCTTGCTGCCGCTGGTCCTCGCCGCCGCCGTGGCCATGCTGGTCGGCTCGGCGGGCAGGTGGCGGTTCGTACTCCTGCTTCCGGCTACGGTCGCCTATACGATGATCACGGTGTACGGGACCGATCTCTTCTCGGTTTCGGGCTGGCGGGAGCTGATCGGGATCGTCGGGGGCGACGTCTACGAGGCGGCGAACATCATGTACGCCCAGCCAGTACCCTACGGCCTCGCCCCAGGACTCTTCATCGTCCTCGTGCCCGTGGTCATGATCCTGGTTGCCTTCGCCACCTCGGCCACCCTCTACGAGAAGAGCCCCGTTGTCTCCGTGGCCGTTCTAGGGCTCACCATAGGCGTGCTCTCGACCATAAGTTTCGAGGACGGAGCAGGACCCTTCTTCGCCGTTTTCCTGGTCTGTACCGTCGGGCTTCTCCTCTCCGCGGGCGGGGCTGATGGCCCTACCCGCCCCGCCGTCGTGGCAGCGGCTATCGTGGTCGCGCTCGTTCTCTTTGTCCCCAGGCTCCCCTTCTCCGACGAGACGATCAGCACAGGCATGATAGATTGGACGCGCATAGGGACGGGCGGCACCTCCAGGCTCGACGTGCAGGCCGACGTGGGGGATTACCTTACGGCAGGCAGGGACGCCGAGCTCATGCGCATAGAGAGCCCAGAGCCTCTCCTGTGGCGCGGGGGGACCATGGACTACTTCGACGGCATCAGGTGGTCAGACACCACCGAGCCGGGGACCGACTACGGGGAGGAGATCTCCGCCGACGTCGAGACCCGCCCCGTGCCGCAGAGGGTGCAGGTCCTCAACGCCAGGACGGACCTCATCTTCGGGGGATACAAGATCATACAGACCTCCGAAGATTTCGGGGTGACCGAGAACTCCGACGGCTCGTGGTCCATGGACCAACCCTTCGAAGAGGGCGACTCCTACGCGGTTCTCTCGGAGATACCGCAGCCCACAGCGGCGCAACTCAGGGGCGCGGGCAGCGACTATTCGAGGACCATCGAAGAGAAGTTTCTCCAGCTCCCCGACGACACGCCCTCCGTCGTCGGTGAGACGGCCGACGAGATCCAACGCCAGTACGACCCCACGACGCCCTACGACAAGGCGCGCGCGATCGAACGTTACCTGGTCTACGATGGTGGCTTCTCCTACAACCTGGACGTGGGCTACCGTCGGGCGGACAGGGCTATAGAGGAGTTCCTGGGCGACGGCAAGGAAGGGTTCTGTACCCAGTTCTCGACCTCGATGGCGCTCCTCTTGCGCGACATGGGTGTGCCCTCGCGGGTGGTCTACGGGTCTACCTCGGGAGAGGAGGTGGGCCCTGGAGAGTACCTGGTCAGGGGTAGCAACATGCACACCTGGGTTGAGGCCTACTTCCCCGGCGTCGGATGGTACCCGTTCAACCCGACCCCTGGCTTCTCGATGCCAACCGCGATGCAGGCTAACGCCCCGCGGGGCGGACCACCGGACGTCGGCCAGGCCCAGGCCTCTGAGAACAACGTGGCCGAGCGCAAGTTCGGGCAAGACAGGGCGCAGCAGGGGGAGAGGCAGCAGAATCAGGATCAGCAGGCCGGGCAGGGGGCGGCCACCGACAGGCCAGGGGTGGCCGGTGCTCCTGTGTGGCCTCTGTTCGTGCTCTCGCTCGTGTTGCTCGTGGCGGCCGTGCCGATCTCCAAGAGGGGGCTCCTCGCCCGCGGCAGGCCAGAGGACCTCTACAGGGACCTCACAGGCCGGCTGCGCGACGTGCTGGCGCCCGGCCGGAGCATCATCGCCGACTCGCCCGCGCTGACCCCAACCGAGCGCGTACTGCTCCTCGCCGGGGCAGCTGGCGTGGAGGAGGCCCCAATGGCGCAGTTCGCCCTTGCCTACTCGGACCACCTCTATTCGTCGGCGGGCGTAGGGGATCAGGTAGCCTCCGCCTACCGGAACGCGCTTGGGGCCTACGAGATCCTGCCACGCTGGCGAAGGGCGCTCGGGGCCTTGAATCCGTCCTCGCTGGACGTCCGGTCGAGGAAGGACCTGTCCGCCCGGAGAGCCCGGCTCGGCAAGGCGCTGCGTGGAAGGCTTCGCCTGAGGTTCCGAAAGTGGCGTTGAAGTATACGGTTGGGGGTGTAATAATTTCCGTACCCAAAAGCCGACTACAGCACGGGAGGTGCTGATGCAGCAGAAGGAAGAGACAACCATCGTAAACATCACCGACAACGCTGCCGAGAAGGTCAAGACCCTCATGGCCCAGGAAGGTGAAGAAGACCTCGCGCTGCGTATCGGCGTCAGGCCAGGCGGCTGCTCCGGTTTCCAGTACAGCATCTACTTCGACGATGAGATCGCCGACGACGACGAGGTCCTCGAGACCAAGGGCGTCAGGGTGCTCGTCGACGCCATGAGCGTCCCCTACATCATGGGCTCCGAGTTCGACTACGTCGACGGCCTGATGGGCGCGGGCTTCGCCGTCAACAACCCGAACGTCCAGGGCGGCTGCGGCTGCGGTAGCTCCTTCACCTGTTAGACCGCCAGCCTTTAGAGAAATAGGGAGCCCGAAACTCTATATGTTCCGGGCTTTACCTTTGTTGCGAATCTTCCCGCAACCGCCCGAGGGCGAGCATAACGGCCGCGACCCCGCTGGAGCTGACTATCCTGCCCGAGCGGACGAGGTCAGGTAGTTCTTTCAAGGGAACCAGGACCACCTCGACGAGCTCGTGCTCATCGGGGTCCGGAGCGGTGCTCTCCTCGACGCCCCGTGCGAGGAAGAGGTAAGCCCAGTTGTCCTTCAGGCTTGGTGAGGAGGCAAGGGAGCCGAGGGGTTCCCACCCGCCTCCCGTATATCCTGTCTCCTCGGCGAGCTCGCGGCGGGCCGCCTCCTCAGGCCGCTCGCCGGCTTCGACGAGCCCGGCGGGCAGGCCGAGCTCCATCATCTCGATCGGAGGGCGGTACTGGCGGACGAGGACTACATCGCCATCCGCGGTGAGCGGGAAGACTATCGCCGCGTCGGAGCGTTCGATAACGTAATAAGGGTCTTTGATCCCCCCGTCAGGCAGCCTCAGCCGGTCCGAGCGTAACGAGAAATAAGGGTTCTCCAAGAGCCTCTCGCTACCGAGACGCTTCCATCCCTGATCCTCAGCCAACGCCGGCCTCGTCGATGGTGTCTGGGGTACGCCCGGCCAGTATCCGCGGCAGGTCCCTGGTGAAAGCGCTACGGGCCACGACGCGGTCGCAGCCTGCCTCCCGCGCGGCGACCGCGAGGTCCTTCTGCACGTGGGAGAGGAACCCGACCGTAACGACGCCCCGCATCGCGTCGTCGGATCTCACGTTCCTCAGAAGCGCCAGTGGCTCGAAGCGGGCCGAGTTCAGGTCGAGGATGAGCAGGTCTGGAGGGGACTCGCGCAGGGCGTCGAGGAGCTTCCTCGGGCTCCGGGGAAACGACGCTTCGATGCCGAGTTGGGACGCTGTCTCGGAGATCTTACTCTTGAACAAAAGGTCTTCTACGGCCGCGAGGACCCTTCTCGTCATGTTGGCCTCCGTACTGTTGTTGGGTAAGTGCGCACATTCTACCTGTGGGCGGTGCGGTATCATATACGGGTGAGAAGATTGAAGGAAATTCGCGCCGGGCTGCGGCGCACCAGGCAGACGCTTTCCAACTTCACGCCGTTCTTGAGGCCCCGCCGCGTCGGGCTTCTGGTGGCGCTCGGCGTGTTGCTCCTCGAGACGCTGACGAGCCTCGCGCAGCCGTGGCCGCTGGCCCTGATCATCGACTACGTGCTTACCGACAAGAAGCCCTTGCCCGACGTGCTGCCTGCTGCTCTGGCCGATGAGGCGCTGCTTTTGGCAGGGATAGCCTTCCTTATCGTTTTGATCTTCACGATAACAAGGAGCGTCGCCTCGTTCAGGCGCTACCTGCTGCAGAAACTCGGGCAGGAGACCGTCTTCGACATGCGCGAGGCCCTCTACGCGAAGGTTCACGCCCTCGGCCTCGACTACCACGGCAGCAAGCGCACAGGGGACACCATAACCCGCGTCACGAGCGACGTAAAAGAGGTGCGTACCATGCTCGTCGACTCCGTCGTCGAGGTGTTCTCCTCGGTAACCATCCTGATCGGGATGATGGTCGTTATGCTCTGGCTCGACTGGCAGCTCACCCTCCTTGCCCTGGTCACGGTGCCTTTCCTGGTCCTCGCCGTCAGCCGCTACAGGCGGGCGCTCGTGCAGCGGATGCGGATCGTAAGGACCAGGGAGGGCGCCATCGCAAGCGTCATGCAGGAGGCCATAATCGGCATAAGGGCCGTCAAGCTCTTCGCCCGCGAGGACGACGAGATGGAGCGCTTCAGGGTCGAGAGCAGGGAGTCCTTGAGGGCCAGCGTGGACAGCGCCATGATAGAGGCGAAGTTCAGCACTGTGCTCGGGATCGTCGGGGGTCTCGGTACGGCGCTGGTCGTCTACTTCGGGGCGAGGCAGGTCCTTGCAGGTGCCCTCTCCCTGGGCGACTTGACCGTCTTCGTTGCCTACCTCGCCCTCTTCCTCTCGCCACTGTGGGCCCTCAGCCGGCAGGTCAATCAGATTGGCACCTCCCTCGTCTCGGGCGAGCGCATCATAGACCTGCTGAACGCGGAGCCCTCCGTGAAGGACCTGCCTGGCGCCCGTCTGGCACCGGTCTTCGACGGCAGGGTCGGCTTCGGGGACGTGGGCTTCGCCTACGAGGACGAGGCCGGGGAGGTCCTGCGCGGCGTCGACTTCGACGTCGAGGCGGGTAGCAGGGTCGCCCTCGTGGGGGTGAGCGGCGCTGGCAAGACCACCGTCACCAGCCTCATCGCCCGCCTCTACGACCCGCAGGAGGGGAGGGTGCTCATCGACGGGGAAGACGTAAAGGACTTCACCCTCAAGACCCTGCGCGACTCTATAACCTTCGTGCCCCAGGACCCCTTGCTCTTCCGGGCCTCCGTCGCCGAGAACATTGCGTATGGAAAGCCAGGGGCGAGCAGGGAGGAGATCGAAGCCACAGCCGAGCTCGCCGGGGCCGACGGCTTCATACGGGACCTGCCTGAATGCTATGACACCGTGCTCTCCGAGCGCGGCGAGAGCTTGAGCGGTGGCCAGCGGCAACGCATCTCCATCGCGCGGGCCATGCTAAGGGATACGCCCATAATGATCCTGGACGAGCCCCAGTCGGGACTCGACGCCGAGGCCGCCGCCGCCGTAGAGGAGAGCTGGAGAGCCCTTACGGAAGGACGCACCACCTTCGTTATCGCCCACGAGCTCAGGCTGGTCAGGAGCGTGGATTTGATCCTTGTGATAGAAGAAGGCCGCGTCGCCGAGATGGGTACCCACGATGACCTCATCTCCTCGGGAGGCCTCTACGCGAGGCTCTACTCCCTGCAGGAGCGCGACCCGGTTCAACCGTAGGAGGTGAACCCTTGAGAGAGATGCTCGTCCTCAGCGTGGTCCTGACCGCCGTGGCCGTCGCCATCTACGTCTCCTTCGCGTAGCGACGGCTCGGATCCCGCCGGGTTCACCCCTCGTCGGGGTTGTCTTCCTGACCGTCCTCATCGGCTTCGCGAATTAGGACCTGGGCGATGCGGGGGCCGTCTATCTCGTCCACGCGCAGGAGGTAACCGTCGAGACTGACCTCGTCACCCTTCTCAGGTACCCGTCCCAGATGGCCAAGCACGAGGCCGCCGACCGTCTCGAAATCCTGGCTCTCGAAGCCGGTGCCTATGGCCTCGTTGACCTCCCCGATCGAGACGCGTCCGTCCGTAAGGTAGGAGCCGTCGTCGAGCTCTTTGACGGCTGGCTCTTCTTCGTCGAACTCATCCCGGATCTCCCCGACGATCTCCTCGACGATGTCTTCGAGGGTGAAGAGGCCTTCGAAAGAGCCCCACTCGTCGATTACCACGGCCATCTGGAGATCCTGCGTTCTGAGGTCCTCCAGAATCTCGTCTATACGGCGGTTCTCCGGGATCGTGAGCACGTCTCGCATCAGGTCTCGGGCTGTCTTTGTGGAGTCCTTGACCCCGTCTGATGCGACGGCGCGCAGGACGTCCTTGACGTGTACCGCGCCGACTATGCGGTCTGGCGAGTCGTCCTGGTGGACGGGGTAGCGGCTGTACCTGCCCTCAGCGGCGACCGAGACCAGCTCCCCAAGGGTCGTCTCTTCAGGGAGCGCCACTACGTCGGGGCGGGGGACCATGATCTCCCTGGCCGTCTTGTCGTTGAGCTCGAAGACCGCGCTGATCATGCCCTCCTCGTCCCGCTCCAGCATCCCCTGGCGGGCCGACTGCGTTACGAGGGTCCGGATCTCGGCCTCCGAGTGGGTCTCGTCGCTCTCGGAGGCCGGGGGATAGCCAAGGAGCCGCGTGAAGGCGTTGGCGGTGCCGTTGAACACTACGGTCGCCGGCAGCAGCAGGTAGTAGAAACCCTTCATGAAGGGGGCCACGAACAGCGACGTCCCCTCGGAGCTCTGGATGGCGATGGTCTTGGGCGCCAGCTCCCCGAAGACGACGTGTAGGAAAGATATGATGGAGAACCCGATGACGAAGGCGATAAAGTGAAGGGTGCCTCCCTGAATTCCAAGGGGCTCGAGCAGGGGTTCGATCAGGGCGGCTATTGCCGGCTCCCCGAGGGCGCCAAGGCCAAGGGAGGAGATCGTGATCCCGAGCTGGCAGACCGCGAGGTAGGCGTCGAGTCTCCCCGTGGCCTCCTTGACCAGACCGGCGGCCCCCCTACCCTCCTCGACGAGCCGGTCCACCTGCGTGGTCCTGATCTTGACCAGAGAAAACTCCGCGGCCACGAAGAGCCCATTCAAAGCGACCAGAAGAAGCGCGGCGAAGATCCTGAGCACGGCGAATACTACGGCCTCCAGGGGTACTCCTTAGAGAGACGATCACGAAAGCGCGCCCCTAGCCGGGACGCGCTGATACTCGATGTCTCGCTGAGATCCATGCGGTTACGGGAAAATATACCATCCGAACCGTCCGGACAACTCAGTAGAGCAGGCGTTTGTCCAGAACGTTCAGCAGTTCCTCGCCGGCCAGGTAACGGCGAAGGTTCTCGCAGAAGAGATCTGTCTGCGCGCCGTTGATCAGGTCTGGCACCACGTCAGTGGCGTGGGCGCTTACGATCACGTTGTCGAGCCCCCACAGCGGGCTCTCCTCGGGCAGAGGTTCGACCTCGAACACGTCGAGGGCAGCCCCGGAGAGATGGCCGCCCTCCAGCGCATCGACGAGGGCCGCCTCTTCGACCACGGCACCCCTTCCCACGTTGACGAAGTAAGCCCCCTGCCTTATCGTGGCTATGGCCTCAGCGTCGATCAGGCGCCGCGTCTCGGGGGTGCCCGGAAGCGTAACGGCCACGTAGTCGGCTTCGCCTAGCGCGGTTTGCAACTCCGCCGTCGGGTACAGCGCATCGGCGTAGCCCCAGGCCTCATCGTCCTCGCGCACCGTGCGTTTGACCCCGACGACGCGCATGCCGAAGGGCCGCGCCCTCCCTGCTATGGCGCGACCTATGCTCCCCATCCCCACGACACAGAGCGTCTGACGCTCCAGGGTCCCCACAGCCCCCTGGCGCCAGACCCTCCCTGCCTTGTCCCGTCGCAGGCCGTCGAGGTCCTTGACGTGCTGGAGCATCGCCATCAGCGCGAACTCCGCGAGCGGCCCCGAGTAGATGCCGCTCGCCGTCGTCACCACGATATCCGTATCACCCAGACCGGCCTCCTGGGCCACCTCCCCGGCCCCCGCCATGCTCCCCTGCAGCCACTTGAGCCCGGGAGCAGACTGCATGAGGTCGTCCATGTGGCCCCGAGGAAAGTCGTAGAGTACCTCCGCCTCCCCCAGCATCCCCAGAAACTCCTCATCATCTTCCGGGGTTCTCTCCCATTCCTCCGGCCCCGCGTGGTCCCCAGGCCACCGCGGAGGTGGGACGAGATCCTCCCTGTAGAGCACCCGCAACCGCCCGTCCACCTCCCTTATGCGACGGACGTACTCCTCCTCGAAATAGCTGGCTATGACTACCGTGGTCAACGCGTATCCTTTCTGAGGCGTCAGGCAACAGGTTTCAGGCATCAGCTTAATGGTTTACCTGGCGCCAGGTTGCCTGTGGCTCGCATGCTACCCTTGTTTGTGTGGATGAGTTGCTCGACATTTTGGACGAGTCAGGGAGATCAACGGGTGAGGTCGTTCCGAAGAGTGAGGCGCACCGGCTGGGGTTGTGGCACCGTTGTTTTCACTGTTGGATCTGCGGCTCAGACGCCGGGGGGTCTTACCTGCTCCTTCAGCGACGGGCGGCCACGAAAGATACCTGGCCGGGCTACCTTGACATCACGGCTGCTGGGCACCTCTCGGCGGGGGAGCAGACGCTGGACGGCCTGCGGGAGGTCGAGGAGGAACTCGGCTTGCGGGTGCAGCCGGAGAGACTCGTCCCGCTCGGAACCCGAAGGGTGGAGCAGGAGATACCGGCTGGCTGCGACAGGGAGTTTCACGAGGTCTTCCTCCTCTCTGACGTCACCCCCCCGGGAGACCTGCGCCTGCAGAAGGAGGAGGTTGATGCCGTGTTCCGGCTCGACCTCGACGACGTGCAAGTACTCTACGAGACGGGGTCGGCGCCAGCCCGCGAGTTCGCGTACGGCAATACTTCGGCAACGCAGATAAACTTGGCGGAGTTCGTCCCGCAGGACGAAGAGTACCTGCGCGATGTGGCCGGGGCAGCACGTCGGCTCCTATCAGGAGCGCGGCCCGGTCCAATCTTCTAGTCCTGCGAACCTTCGACCTGTCGTATGGCCAGGTCGGCGCGCCAGCGGGCGCTGCGAGCATCCCTGAGCGTGTTCTCGGCGCCGGTTTCGTCCGTGGCCGCGATATCTGACTCGATAAGGGGGACCAGGGCCTGGGTGGTTCCTGCCGCAAGATGCACGGCCGCCGCAGCTAGTGGCCTGTCGTTGTCGGATAGTGCTTGAAGGTTGCAGGCGGCGAGGGTGGCCAGGTCGGCGCAGGCGAGCGCGGCCTCGATCAGGGAATCGGCGGCGGAGCCTCTTCCAGCTAGGGTCTCGAGTCGGCGTCCGAGGTCCAGTGCCAGGCTACTCACGACCTCAAGCCGCAGCGTGTTTTCGGGGTCAGTGCGGCAGGCGTCTACGAGGAGGCTCGCTGCCAGGGCTCCTGCGTCCGCTGGTGTGCGTCTTCGGGCGGCCATAGCGTGGGATTCTATCCGAAGGTTGGCTAGGCCGGGTCTATGCGGCGGTAGCGCGCGATCGCGAACATGAAAGCGCCGTAGACGAGGAGCCCGAAGGCGATGGTGCCGAGCATGTAAGGGCCCAAGGGCTGGTGCTGGACGGTCTCTAGCGCGGCGCCGAGGCCACGGACTTCGCTCGGGTCCGACTGGTACGCCGCCAGGAGGAGAAAAGCCCCCGCGACGCCGATGGCGAAGGCGCGGGCCGCGGTCCCGACGCGTCCGGCGTAGACGACCCAGTGTTCCTCCGTCTCGCCCATCTGGTCAAGCCTCAGATCGTCTCGGAACTTGGCCTCGTAAGCCGCGTAGAGCTGGTAGAGGCCGACGAAGATTACTGTCGCCCCGACGAGACCGACCAGGATCGGGCCCAGCGGCGGTTGGAAGGCCATGGCGCTCGCCGCCGCGGCGTCCTCCGAGGTGTCTTCAGCCCCGAGAATGGACTGCGCCGCGGTGTAGGCAAGGATGCCGTGTATGGCGCCGCTCCCCACGTAGGCGACGCGACGCGCGATACCGTGGGCGTCGGAACCCTTGCCGTCTGGGTCCATTACCCCCTGAACTACCTTCCACATGGCGTAGCACGCGAGGCCGACGGCGAGGAGGGCGAGCATGACCCCTCCGAACGGCTGCGTCCCGATGCTATGTATGGCGCCGCTCGGGTCCGTGGCCCTTCCGCCGGCCCCGATGGCCTCACGCAACGCCAGAAAGCCGATCACAGCGTAGACTACACCCTTCGCGACGTACCCGAGCCGCGCCAGCCGCCCCACGGGGCGGCGTGCCTGGCCGCGCGTTCGGTATGGTCCGCGACCTCCTCCGCCCGCGACTGGTTACCCGCCAAGATCAGGCCCCTTCCCGCTTCGATCGTCAGCGACACCTTACACGCCCGACGCTGGCTCCGCCGAACACACTACATCGGTCGGCAAGAAGGCGCCAGGCACGATATATTTAGTGTATGAGGGTTGCACTGGCCCAGATCAACACCACCGTCGGTGACATCTGGGGGAACGTCGAGAAGATGGCCGACGCGCTGGAGCGGGCGACCGGCTCGGGCGCTGATCTCGTCGCCTACCCCGAGCTGACAATCCCAGGCTACCCGCCAGAGGACCTCCTGATGCGCCCGAGCTTTATCGAGGAGAACATGAGGGCGCTCCGCGAGTTCGCCGGGCAGGTACCTGAGGGCGTGGTGGCCGCCGTAGGCTTCGTCGACCTCGACGCCGACCTCTACAACGCCTGCGCCGTTGTCTCTGGGGGCGAGGTACTGCACCGCTACCACAAGCATTACCTCCCGAACTACGGCGTCTTCGACGAGAACCGCTACTTCAGGGAGGGCTCGGGGGCCCCTATCGTCGAGGTGGGCGGCGCCCTCGTCGGGGTGAGCGTGTGCGAGGATATCTGGTACCCTGGCGGGCCCGCGCGCGAGCAGGCGCTCGGGGGGGCGAGCGTGCTCCTCAACATCTCGGCATCTCCCTACCACAGGCGCAAGGGCGCTTTCAGGGAAAGGATGCTCGGCGTACGGGCCTCCGACTACGGCTGCTACGTCGTGTTCTGCAACCTCACGGGCGGTCAGGACGAGCTCGTCTTCGACGGGCACTCGGTCGTCTTCGACCCCGAGGGCGCACTTGTGGCCAGGGCCGACCAGTTCAAAGAAGACTTTCTGCTCGTTGACCTGTACCCGGACCAATCGCTCATGCAGCGCCTCCACGACCCGAGGCCCCGCAAAGAGAACCCCGATCACACGCCTGAGATAGTGAAGGTTCCAGGCTACGAGCCGGCTCCTGCGGAGCCGGTCGAGACGAGGGTCGAGTCTCCCCTCTCGGAGGAGGGCGAGGTTTTAGAAGGCCTGGTCCTTGGCCTCGGGGACTACTTCCGCAAGAACGGGTTCTCGCGGGCCGTGCTCGGCCTCTCCGGCGGCATCGACTCGTCCCTGGCCGCCGCCGTGGCCGTCGAGGCCCTCGGTCCCCAGAACGTAACAGGCGTCCTCATGCCAAGCCGCTACACCTCGGATCTAAGCAACACCGACGCGGTGGCGCTGGCCAAGAACCTGCAGATAGATACCCAGACCATCCCCATCGGCCCTGCTTTCGACGCCTACAGGGAGATGATGGAAGAGGCTTTCAAGGGACTTCCCGAAGACGTTACCGAGGAGAACCTGCAGAGCCGCATCAGGGGCAACATCCTGATGGCCCTCTCCAACAAGTTCGGTTGGATCGTCCTGTCAACCGGCAACAAGAGCGAGATGAGCGTGGGCTACTCCACGCTCTACGGCGACTCCGCAGGTGGGTTCGCGGTCATAAAGGACGTTCCGAAGAACCTAGTCTACAGGGTGGCGCGGCACTTCAACGAGAGGAAGGACCGCGAGGTCATCCCCGACTCCGTCCTCTCCAAGGAGCCGACCGCCGAGCTGCGCGAGGACCAGCGCGATACCGACTCCCTGCCGCCCTACGATGTCCTTGACCCCATACTCGAATCCTACATCGAGGAGGACATGGGGATAGCCCAGATCGTGGCCTCAGGCTTCGATGAGAAAGACGTGCGGCGCATCGTACAGCTAGTCGACCGCGCCGAGTACAAGCGCCGCCAGGCCCCGACCGGCATAAAAGTCACGGGCCGCGCCTTCGGCCGCGACCGCCGCATGCCGATAACGAACCGCTACTTCGAACGCAACCACGAAGAGTAGGTTACAGGCATCAAGCTACAGGCCTACACTACTGCTACTCGTGGATCCCCGCTTTCGCGGGAATGACGCATAGGAAGGTCCCAGGCCTTCCGCATCGCCCTCATGTCACGTCCCTGCGGCGGAAGACGAGGGCTGCGAGCAGAACGAAGGCGGCGGTGTAGGCAAGGAGAACTAGCGTGGCCTGCATAGCGTCGACCGGCGGCTGTGGGGACGCTAATCCCTGCTCTGAGAAGGAGCCGGCGAGGAAGGTCGAGTTCTGGCCAGGCAAGAACTCGATGGCATCTGTGAAGGTCTTGTTCTGGACCGGCAGGTTGGTGATGATGCTTTCCAGGCCAAGGGAGTAGATTAGCCCGATTCCGACCGCGAGCGCTGTACTTCTCAGGAGCGTGGCAAGGAGCGCTCCGAGCGTAGCCCAGACCGCCAGTATCAGCCAACCAGCGCCGAGAGCGCGGATTAGCTCACCCGCGGGTGGTCCGTTCAAGGGTCCGCCCGAGAGTCCGGCTACGGCGTAACCAGAGGCCGCTCCGGCGACGAAAATCAGGACGACGAGGAGGGCGAGCACGACGCCGAGGGCGAGCAGCTTCCCGAAGAAGACCGCAAGCCGGCTCGGACGCTGGGTGAGGACGGTCTTGAACGTGGCCCAACTGTACTCGCTCCCCACCGCGAGCGCGCCCAGGATCAG
>JBBPYN010000018.1:0-17089 GCA_038199875.1 Rubrobacterales bacterium | reverse complement strand
TATCCGAGGGATCGGGAAGGGGGTCCGGAGTGCGAAAGAGCAACCTAAGCCCACCGAGGACTAGAACGGCCGGCACCACTAGCGCCAGCACAAGGACGATGGTGCCAGCAGAGGAGGAGCGCAGGACGATCGCTGCCGTGAAGAGCAATAGTGCCAGGACGAGCGCGACGAGCAGGGCGGTGCGCCCTCGTCTTCTAGCCTCTTGGTGCTCGGCCTCCGCTTTCTCCCTCCGAGCCCTCTCGAGCCGTGGACCCCATTCGGCGCGGAACTGCGTTTCGAGGGTCTCGACACGCAAGAAGCCCTCGGCCAGGTTTCTCCACTCGGCGCCAATATTCTTCATGCTATGGTCTGCCGCAGCACACCAGTCCTCCTCAGGTCCTCAGGGCTAACCCTCCCAATGCTAAGTAGAACATTTCACCACCACCCCAATGATAGTGGATGATAGGTACCTCCGCGGACTTTGAAGTCAAGCCCAAACCCTACGGCCGCAGAAAGTCCTCCAAACTTCTCCACTAGCAGGGGTGGGCGACGCTTACAATGCCTGCCGTTCTCTCTTCATGTACCAGCACTTCGCGCGGGGCGGAGAGACGCTTTTGTCGTGCGCATGGCCGACAAACAGCCCTCCCTTATAAGTGGAGCTGCGATCTACTCCTTGCCCATCCGTTTCAGACCCCCGTCTCCTACTCTCTCCCAGAGGTCGGAGCCCGGCCGCTTCCACACCGAACGAACTCGTTCGCGAAGGCGCGCGGTGCGCGACCCTACCGTAGCGGGCCACAGAGCGCCCTAAAAGAGGCCTTCGTAGCACTCTAAAGAGGCGCTCAGAGGCCCTACGCGCGAGCCAGCGAACGAAGCAACCCAGTAGAAGCGACCGGCTACCGCCCGTCGCCACGTAGGCCGCTGCCCGAGAGCTGAAGCGCTGCTCTTTCCGATTTCATTGTGTCCGAGACAAGGAAATCAGGTGAGCGTACGAAGGGGCAGGAGTCTAGCATCGGCAGTCGTCCTCGCAAGGGCACCCCAAAAACCCGCGAGCCAACGGCGACAACCATACCCGGCGATTTTTGGGGTCCCCACCCTTGCGCTCCCTTTGTGCCGGCGCTCATTTAGCCCCTAGGTCGCGCCGCCAGGGAGGGGCGCAGATGTAGAAACGCCCCAGCAGTGCTCCAACACCCTGGGGCCCGGACCACAGGAGGTGACCTGTGCTCGAGGTGAGTATAGCCCGTCGCGTACATCGAGGTCTCACGCTCTGGCGCAATCAGGGGACCGAGATCCGACCCATGCCCACAGGAGGCCTCTCCGTGCCCTCATGCACTGAGCCTGGCCGCATCTACCGGGTGTCGCTGGCCGGCGAGGGGCGTTGTGACTGTCCCGACTGGCGTAGTCGGAAGCAGTCCTGCAAGCATGTCTTCGCGGCGCTCATCTGGGCCGCAAAGCAGCGCCAGGCACTCGTCCTGGCACAGCAGCGGAGGGCGGCCTGACATGGCCGCCCCCGCCCTCGAGGTCCACCACCGCGTCCCTCGCTGTTTGCTCGGCTTCTTCGACCGGGCGGCCTCGGGCAAGCTCGACGGGGCGGGTCTGCAGGCCTGGTTCGAGTGGGAAGAGGAGGCCTTCCGATACGGGGTGGACCCAGACCTCTCCCGCGGCGAGCTGGCGGCCCTGATCGAAGGCTCAGTGGTCGAGATTCCCGCAGATCAGCACAAGGACAGCCACAGCGCCGCCGGCGACTTCATCCGGTGGGGCCGGCTCGGTGGCCTCGAAACCCTCAGGCGCTACGGCCGGCCGTGGTTCGCCCTACTCGCGCAGAGGCGCTGGGGACGTGCCGACGCCCGGGCCCTCGACCACTACCGGGCAGAGCTCCCGAAAAGGTGCGGGCGGCTTGACGGCAGCCCCACTTTTCGTACTCGTTTGCCTACATTTTGTCTTTATATCGTCTACATTATGCCGTAAGATAAGAGGAAGAACGGGTAAGCTACAGAGCATGGAGGTCGACACGGAGCGGTTGAAGGAGTTGAGGAGGCGCAGGGTTCTCTCGATGCGTGAGCTTCAGGAGCTCTCGGGCATATCCCACAACACGATCTGGCGCATAGAGAGCGGCCGACAGGGGGCTCACCCCAGAACCATTCGCAAGCTGGCTGAGGCCCTCAGGGTAGAGCCGGAGGAGCTGCTGAAGAAGGAGGAGTAGCGGTGGGAAAGAGGGGAAACGGCGAGGGGACCATCTCGCGCCGCAAGAACGGGGGCTGGATGGCCCAGTACTACGTGCACACCGCCAAGGGACGCAAGCGGAAGACGCTTTACGGCAAGACCAGGGCGGAGGCGGCCAACAAGCTCACGAAGGCGCTCGGTCAGAGGGCTGAAGGCATCGTCTTCGACGATCGGGGCCTGACGGTCGGGGAGTATCTAGATCGTTGGCTTGAGGACGTACAAGACACCGTGCGCAAGAGCACCCACAAGCGTTACGAGTATGCGATCAGGCCGCACATAAAGCCGGCCCTGGGACGCATCAAACTCAAAGACCTCACACCCGCACATGCACGGTGGTTCTACAGGGATCGTCTGGACTCCGGGCTCGCGCCGGCGACGGTTCACAAGCTGCACGTCGTCCTGCACAAGGCCCTAAAAGCCGCCGTGGCCGACGGCCTCATACCGCGCAACGCGCGGTGGCCGGCCTCAAGCTACCGAGGATCACACGCGACGAAATAGACCCCCTGACAGAAGATCAAGCCCGCCACCTCCTGGAGACCGTCCGCGGCGACAGGCTAGAAGCCCTCTACGTCCTCGCCCTCAACACCGGGATGCGCCAGGGTGAGCTCCTTGCCCTCAAGTGGGACGACGTAGACCTCGAGCGTGGAGTGCTGCACGTGCGCCGTACACTCACCCACGCGGACAAAGCCTACGTCCTCGGCGAACCGAAGACGAACAAGAGCCGGCGCACCATCAGGCTCACGACTAACGCGGTAACGGCCCTGAGAGCCCACCTCACCCGCCAGCTAGAGGAGATGGAACAGATGGGTTCCCTCTACCAGCCGGGCGGGCTCGTCTTCGCCACAGAGACGGGCACCATCATCAACCCATCCAATCTTCGCAACCGCTCCTTCAAGCCGCTCTTGAAGAAGGCTAACCTGCCCCAGATCCGCTTCCACGACCTCCGCCACACCTGCGCCACGCTGCTACTCAGTAAGGACGTCAACGCCAAGGTCGTCTCCGAGATGCTTGGCCACTCCACAATAAGCGTCACCCTGGACATCTATTCCCACCTCTTGCCGGATATGCAGGAGAAGGCCGCGAAGGCTTTGGAGGAAGCGCTGCAGTAGCCACGCTTGCGGGTTGGTCGCGAGCGTGGAGGGTTTCGGGCGCTTGAATCGGCTGTAGCGCGGGCGGGCCGCGAGACGTTCAGCCGCCGACTCTAAGAAAAACGCTAACCCAAGGTTAACCTCTTACGAAAGCCGCCATCCGCATGGGACCATCGATCTCACTGCTCCCCGGCTCCAGCATCGAGCACATTTTGGCGCAGTTCGGGTGTGATCCTCATGTCGGCCCCTTCGAGCAGCCGCAGGTCTTCGTCTAGGTCCCGTGACGCAAGACCCATTCGGTGCAGTCTGAGCAAGACGCCCAAGGTGCCGGTCAGCCGCAGACCTATCCGCCGAGCATAGTTCCTCGCTCGCTTGTCGTCGAGCACTATCAGCGCCGAGAGTTCCAGCGCGAGCGCGATAGCTTGCTTCTCGCCCCTGCCTTCGGTCATCTCACCTTCGACTCTTCGCAAGGTCTCAGCCCTGGGCGCTTGCTGTTCGAGCCAGTTCTCTGCCGCAAGCTCGCTACCGGGCTCTCCGGGTAGCGCGACGAGTTCCTCGACCACGGCCGGAGGCGCCAGGATCCGATGGAGCTCGGGCAACCGCTCAGCATAGCCGAGCACATCGAAGAAGATGAGGGGGCTCGCGTCGAATACAGCCTGCTCCCTCTCCGAACGTGGCGCAAAAGAAGTCATGAAGGAGATGGCAGACGGCGATCCGTCACGGCCTCAAAATCTCAAGAAGAAGCGTACCCGAGGTCGTCGGCCACGTCCTCCTCCGAGAGATCCGGATAAGGAAGACCGTGCCCCGTGTACCAACGTATCGCAGAGATCCTGCCTTCAAGACCCAGGATTTCTCCCGCGCGCGCCACGCTCATCTTCCCCTCACTCACCAGGAGCAGCAAGACGCCTTCGATCACCTCGCGCTCGGGCTCGGGCCCAAGCGCATCAACGACCTCCGCAGGCAGCTCCAACTTCAAGTTCATGAACCCATTGTACCTTCGAGGCGGGGACGTTCCCAGACTCCGACACCAGATCCACCACCGCGTTGCAGTACGGTTGCAGTAAAAAGCCCCCAGCCCGAAAACCGGGGCTTCTACATCCCCGCCATTTGCAGGACTTTTGGAGTGGGCGATGCTGGGCTCGAACCAGCGACCTCTGCCGTGTGAAGGCAGCGCTCTCCCGCTGAGCTAATCGCCCCTGGGGCGAAGAATATACCATCGTCGGGGGCTTCTGTTAAGCTCTTCCGCGGACGAGAATCTCTATCGGATATAATGCCCGCTTCGGCGGTAGATAGGGGACGGGAGATACTTATGGCGGAACGAAGTGCGACCACGGAAGATCTCGACCGTGTGCTGGCCGACCTCAGGGCGCTCTCGGAGGATATCGAGTCGTGCGCCGTGCTCTCTGGGGACCGGGATCTCATCTCCTCCTCGCACACTTCAGCGGTCGAAAGAGAGCGGATCGCCGCGCTGCTCGCCGCGCTGGTAGACCTCTCCGACAGGGCGGCGCGCGGGAACGGTAAAGATCACGCCTCCCAGCTGAGAATAGATACCGAAGACGGACACCTGTTGCTGGTGCGGCTCGATCGCGGCGGCGTCCTGGCTGCCACGACGAACCAGGAAGCCAGGGTCGGCCTCGTACTCTACGACATGCGCAACTCCCGCACCGAGGTCGATAAGGTACTCGCTGAGGGGAGCGACGAATGAAGAAGCTGCTCAGACGCCTGGTCCTGCTCGGGGCGATCGCCGGCGCCGTCTACGCCGCGCGGAGTTACCTGCGCGGAGAGTCCGCGACTACAGGGACAGCCCAGATCGTCTTCGACGACGGCTCGACGCGCTCCCTGGCCCCGAACACCACGGAAGGCAGCGAATTCATCGACATGGCACGAAAGATCGTCGAGATCGGTCTCTAGAGCGGTTCGCATGTAGGGGCGGTTCGCGAACCGCCCTCGCCGCGCCCATCCTGCAAACCGCGGCTACAGGTTTCAGGCATCAGGATTTCTCCGTGAATGGACCTGGGTCAGAAGGCGATCCGTACCGTCTCGATAGTTCTACTAATCCGAGAAGCTGAAAAGCGAGCGCGGGGAACGTGCTGCCTATCCGAGTGCTGCCTCGGGCGGGAGTCCGCGTGACTCGAGAATACGCCCAATCGCGAGACCTATCTGGGAGTTGGGGGTCGAGGCGCCCGCCGTTAGGCCTATGCGCACGGGGCCTTCCGGGAGCCAGTCGTGTTCTTCTATCTCTTCGCTGCTATCCAGCGGCGTGTGTGCTGGTTTGTGGTGGATGGTGTCGCCTTCTATGCAGTCGCCGCTCGCTATGTGGTAGCTCTGCGGGATCCTCTCATCCGCGATGATCGCCAGGTTGTTGGTGTTGGAGGAGTTGTAGCCTCCTATAACGACCATAACGTCAAGTGGGTGCTCGAGCAGCCCGAAGAGGGCGTCCTGCCTATCCTGGGTCGCCGAGCAGATGGTGTCGAAGAGCTCGAAGTGCTCATCGATATTCTCTGTCCCGTAGCGTTCGGCCATGGCTTTCCTGATCTCCTCGCCGACGGCCAGCGTCTCGCTCATGAGCATCGTGGTCTGGTTGGCGACACCAACCCTCTGGAGGTCCTCCTCGGGGTCGAAGCCTGGGCACATGCCGTGGGCGAGTTTCTCGGTAAGCTCCTCGGCCCCCATCCTGCCCAGGATGAAGTCCGTGACGTAGCCCGTCTCCTTGAGGTTGCGTAGGATCAGGTACTTCCCGTTGCCGCCGTCCCTCAAGGTCTGCGAGGCGGTAGCCTTGGTCTCCTCGTGGTAGTACTTGCCGTGGATGATGCTCGTGAAGCCGCGCCCCGCGTAGCGCGTGACACGCTTCCATACCGAGAGGACGGACCCGCAGGTCGTGTCGACGACGATGCACTCCTTCTGCTTGAGCTTCTCGACCCAATCTATAGGGGCACCGAAGGCAGGCAGGAGCACGACGTCTTCTGGGGAGAGACCTTCGAAAGCCTCATCGGGGGGTCCTTCGAAGCCCGTTGAGAGGAACTCTATGCCCATCTCGCGCAGGCGGTCGTTCATGGAGACGTTGTGGATCATATCCCCCGTGATGAAGATACGCCTGTCTGGGAACTTCTCGCGGGTCTGGAAGGCGTAATCGACGGCCCTGTCCACCCCGTAGCAGAAACCGAACTCGTCGGCGAGCCGGATCGTAAGCCCTTCCGCCTCGAAGACGTTGCCGTTCTCACGCACCCTCTCGACGACCTCGGAGCGGTAGTCACGGTCCAGAAGGTGCTGGACGTTCTCCCGCATCTTGAAGCCTTTACGGAAATATTTCTGCTCCGTCACGCTCACCTCTCGTGCCCGACGTTCGTGTCCCTTACTAAGAGTTGAGTGTAGCGCATCCGCCCCGCCGCGTCGGTGAGAGATGTGGCGCACATCACCCTCGCCCGAAGCGTGAAATGGGTGTAAAATCTAGCGCCGTGGACCGAAGAGCAACTATCATGGTCGCAGACGACGACGCCGAAGCGCTGAAACGCTCCGCCGGAGCGCTCGAGAACGCCGGCTTCCGCGTGGTCTCGGCCACCGACGGCCGCACCGCACTCCAGGAGGCCCTCACCCGCAGGGTAGACCTCATAATTATGGACGTTTCGATCCCCCAGCTAAGCGGCGTCGAGACCTGCCACTGCCTCAAGGCCATGCCGAAGACCCAGAAGATCCCCGTCGTCCTCACAGCGGCCAAGAAAGACCCGGCAGCAAAAGCGCTCGCCGAACGCACGCAGGGCTCCGTGCGGGTCCTCAGAAAACCCTTCACCGACGAAGACCTCGTCTCCGTCGTCCAGCAACTCGCCAGACCAAAATCGTTGATCTAGAGCACGCTGGCTTCGCCAGCTTGTCAGCACGCTCCCTCTGGTCGCTTGTCAGCACGCTGCGGGCCTTGCGGCCCTCGCTTGTCAGCACGGCGCTTCGCGCCTTGTCAGCTTATTTCGAACTGGGCGTCGCCTTGCTTCTCAGGAGGACCCGCCAACGGTGGCGGTCGGTTTCGACGCTTACGGCGGCGCTCCAGGACGACTGGCTGAAAGCCGCCGACCGGCGGGAGAAGGCCGTGCGCGGTCGCATCCCAGACGCGGCGTACTCGGAGCTGGCAGGCGCCCTCGCCGCCTCGCTCAGCCCGGCGTTCTGGGTGTTGCTCTTCTTCGGCCTCTCGGCCCTCGCCGTGGCCACGCTCTTCCCGCGCGGGACGGCCAAAGACCTCGTGAGCAGGGCGGAGGAGCATGGCTGAGACGGGGCCAGAGCTGACCCTGGAGGACCTCCCCCGGCCACCGCTCTTCAGGCTTGTCGACCCCGAGGGAAGCGAAGTCTTCCAGCAGACCGAGGTAGGTGGCGAGAGGGCACTGGTCGGCGCGCTGTTCTCGGACAGGGAGCTCGCGGAAGAGTTCTCCCTCGGGGCCGCCGCGCACGGGATGGGGGACCTCTCTGGCCTCGACCCAAGTGAGCTCCCCGACCGGGACGCGGTTGAGGTCTTCGCGCTCTCGGGGCCCGACTACGTGCTCGTCGTCTCGGAGAGGGGCGCGGGGCTGTTCCATGCCACTGACGTGGCGCAAAGGGTGCAGGAGATGGCAGGTGAGATCCCATTCCCTCTGTATCTGATCTCCGACGAGGGGGGAGAGGCGCCCCTCATCTCCGTCGAAGTCGACGAGGGGGAGGTGCTCGTGGCCGCCCTCTTCAGCTCCCACGAGGGAGCCCGCGATTTCCGCGAAAGGGCCGCCCACCTCGGCCTCCCAGACAGCCTCGGAACCATAGAAGACAGGGAAGGCCTCAGGCGCCACGCCCTCATAGCCCGCCAGGCAGGGGCAGCCTACGCCGTCATAGATCCCGCCTCCGGCCTCACCGAGGCGATCCCCATCGAGGAGCTGATCGAAGAACCTTGAAGCCGACCCTCTGCATTGACGTTGATTCGACCATATGGGATACGGGCGCCTGGGTCTGCGATGCGGTCCTCGAGGTCACAGGCGAGACGCTCGACGTAAACGAGGTCACCACCTGGACCCACGTCCTCGACACCTACGGCCAGGAGACGACGACCGTCGTATTCGACCGCGTCTTCGATCCCGCACGCATCCACAAGAGAGAGCCATGCCCAGGCGCCAGTGAAGTGCTACGCGCGCTCCAAAAAAGTCCCGGCATCAGAATACACTTCGTGACCCACAACGACCCCGAGATCATGCCCCCCCTCCTCGGACCCTGGCTCGAGACACACTTCGGTCCCAACGTCGGCCTTACCGTCACGATGGTCGACAAACTCGTAATCCTCAAAGAGCTTGAGGCCTTCGGCCTCATAGACGATAGACCAGACACCATAGAAAGAGTCGCCAACGCCGGTCTCTGGGCCGCAACAAAAATACAACCATGGAACCGCGACCTGGTAGCCAGAAGAAGCGACGTGCACGGTTTCCACAACTGGCACGAAGCCCCAACCCTCCTGCCACCCCAAGACACTAACGCTTAGGCCCACGAGCAACCTCTCCAATGCCAAAAGCTGAAAGCGAGGGCCGAAGGCCCGAAGCGTTGCTGACAAGCGAAGCCCAAAGGGCGAGCGTGCTGACAAGGCGCGAAGCGCCGTGCTGACAAGCGGAGGCCGCCAGGCCGAAGCGTGCTAATGTGTGCTGAACGCTACGCGCGAAGGAGATGCTTTGGAAAGTGAGGAGTCAGGAAACACAGATAGTATGCGGGAGGACGCGCCGCAGATGACGGGATTTTTTGGCCGGGGAAGCCTGGTCACGGTCTCGGCAAGGACAGGCGTCGATCTGGAGGGTTACGTATGTGACCAGAACGAGAGCGGCCTGCTCCTCGACGCCAGGGACCCGAGCGGGGACCCGACCGCCTACGAGTTCCTACCATGGTCGAGCATCGAGCGGGTCAGCGCCGCAGGATAGCTAGTGAGCGGAGCACGTCCCAGAGGCAAAGCGGCAGGGCTCTTCGCCAATCTGCCTGAGCTCGAGACGGAGCGCCTACTATTGCGCAAGATGCGTCCGGGTGACGCCGAGGCCATGTTCGCCTATGCCTCGGACCCCGAGGTCACGCGCTACGTGCTCTGGGAGACTCACGCATCCATAGAGGAGTCCGAAAACTTCCTGCGTTTCGCCGGCGAGGGTTACGAGAAGGGAGATTTCGGTGGCTGGGCAGTGGTGTTGAAGGCCAGCAGGGCCTTCGTGGGAACCTGCGGCATAGAGGCCGCTCCCGAACACCCGCGCGCCGAGCTCGGGTACGTGCTGGCCCGCGAGCATTGGGGAGGGGGCCTCATGCCGGAGGCTGTGCGGCGTGTGATCCGGTTCTGCTTCGAGCGGATGGACCTCAACCGAGTCGAGGCTCGCTGTATCGCCGAAAACACGGCCTCCGCGAGGGTTATGGAGAAGGCGGGTATGTCTTACGAAGGCACGCTACGCAGGCGCGAGTACATCAAGGGCGCCTACAGGGACATGAAGATGTACTCCATCCTGCGCAGCGACCTTCGAGACCTGTAGGGGCGGTTCGCGAACCGCCCAAATACGAACCGCTACAACTCGGCGACCACGGGGATGATCTCCTCTCCGAACCTTTCGAGCGGCTCGATCTCGTGTACGTTAGGCATGTTGAGGATGAGGTGCTGTATGCCTGCCTCGCTCATCTCCCTGCAAAAACCTGTTACCTGATCAGCCGTCATAGCGCCTTCGGCGAGGTTGACGGTGCCTAAAGCCGTGCGTTCGATCTCCTCGTAGTCTCTCCCCACGTCCTCGCAGTGGCCCCGCAGGACGTCGAGCTTCTGGCGGATAAGGTCAGGACCCCCGTACGCGAACAGGTTGCACGCGTCGGCGTACTGGGCGACGAGCCTGAGTGTCCTCCTCTCTCCCATACCGCCGATCATGACCGGCGGGTGCGGCTCGCTCAGGACCTGCGGGCTGTTGAGCGCCTCGGCGAGCTGGTAATGCTCACCCTCGTAAGCTCCTACCTCCCCTGACCACATCTGCTGCGCGATATGCAAGGTCTCCTCTAGCCGCTCGAAGCGTTCCCTGGTGGAAGGGAAAGGCACGCCAAGCCCTCTCGACTCGCGCTCGTTCCAGCCCGCGCCGATGCCGAGGTACGCTCTTCCCCCGGAGATCACGTCGAGCGTGGTCGCGGACTTGACCAGCAGGCCCGGGTAGCGGTAGTGGACACCGGTCACAAGCGTTCCGAGCCTGGCCCTCTCGGTGACAGCGGCCAGGTAACTGAGGGCGTTGTAACCTTCGAGCATAGGCTCGTCCACGTCACCTACGGGCCCTATCTGGAAGAAGTGATCCATAACCCACACGCTCGCGAAACCCGCCTCGTCGGCGGTCCTGCCGATCTCGGCCAGCTTCGGACCTATAATCACTGTGCCTTCAGGCCAGGTGAAACTTGGAATCTGCAGGCCAATACGCACGTCGCCATCTCCTCTCTGGTAGATCAAAGGCAGACCGTTAGATTCTATACGCTGATCGGTATGGGGGAGAGCAGTGCGGTCCTCTACCCACTCACGCGCTCCAAAACGTCGAAGAGCCGATCCACATCCTCTTCGGTGTTGTAGAGGTGGGGGGCGACCCGCACGCTCGCGCCGCGCACGCTGACGAAGACTTCGTGGCGCATGAGCCTGGTCGCGAGGTCGGCGGGGGCGCCAGGGCCGAGCATCAGCCCGATCATGTGCCGCGCCCGCCTCTGTTTCGGGATCGCCACGATACCCCGTTCTTCTGCTCTCCTTTCTACAAGGTCGGTCACCATACCGATGGTCTCGGAGACGTTTTCGATCCCCCAGTCGAGGAGCTGGCGCAGCGCCTCGGCGGCCATGGGTAGCAGGACGAAGTTGCTCCGCTCCCCGACATCGTAGCGGCGGGCGCCTGGTTGGAAGGCGTCCTGGTAGTCCACGAGCTGAGCGAAGTGCTCGCTTCCACGGCGGTTGATCCAGTTGTGCTCGATGGGCTTCCCCTCGCGATGCTTCTTCGCGACGTACATGAACCCCACCCCGTAAGGCCCCAGCAGCCACTTGTACGAGGCGGCGACCAGGAAGTCCGGGCGGACCTCGGAGACATCGAAGGGCTGCGCCCCGAGCGACTGTATCGCATCGACTACCAGCACCGCACCCACATCATGGACGCTCTCGCCGACGCGGGCGAGGTCGACGAACGAGCCGTCGGTCCAGTGGCAGTTCGGAGCGGCCACGACGGCGGTGTCGGCGTCGATCTCCTCCATAAGCGCGCGGGTCCAGTCCAAGTCTTCTGGACGCGGGACAGTTACGAGCATGGCCCCGCTCCTTGACGCCAGCTCGCGCCACGGGTACACGTTAGAGGGGAACTGGTCCTCCAGAATTACGATCTTCTCTCCCTCCCGCACCGGTACGTTGGCCGCCGCCACGGAGATCCCGTAGCTGACGGATGGGATCACCGCGACGCCTTCTGCGTCACCCCCGACGAGCCGCGCGAACAGCGCGCGGATTTCCTCGACTTCCTCGAAGAAGTCGTCTGGTGTCACCTCCCACGGCCGTGACTTGCGTGACACGGCCCGCTCCCCGATCTCCCGCGCCTGACGTAGCTGCGGCGACATATAAGCGCAGTTCAGGTAGACGATGTTTTCCGGTATCTCGAACAAATTGCGCTGGCTTCCCAGGTCCATCCCCAGACTCCTCCTATTTCCCCGACTCAACCAGAGATCGGAGCATTCTGCCCGTCGAGATCATAGCCCCCCCTAGGACAGCAGGTATGCCACCCCCAGGATGGACCGAAGCCCCGACCCGCCACAGCCACGGACGCCTGCGATCTCTATATCCAGGCTTGTGCAAAGGCCCGCTCCTCCAGAACGGGCGCACGGCTCCGTAGAGCGCACCACCGGCGCTCCCCCAGCCGCCGAAGTACGCTGGGTCCAGGATCTCATACTCCCCAAAATACCGGGTGGCCGGAGCCGGCAGCCCGGCCGCGGCGGAGACGCGTTCTAACTCCCTCGCGACGAAGGGATCTTCGAGCCCGTACTCCCGCCCGTTTGCCGCCGCCGTGAGCAACACGGCGAGCGTCCCTCCGTCGTTGGGGTAGATCTCGCCCCCACGGTAGTAGTTGACGAAGGCCATCGTCTCCCGCGGCTCCTCACCTGCCTCGAGGCTCCCGTAGAGGACACCCGTATCCGAAGGCAGGACGACGCTGTGCGCCGCGACCCCTGCGGGTAACTCTTCCCTGAGCGCCGCATACACGGCAATGCCCGAGCAGGACAGCTTCTCCTTTGCATGCTGTTTTCCAGGTTCCAGCAAACGTCGTAGCCGGCCGGCGTCGAGGTCGCTAACCACCGCGTCCGCCGGGTAGTCACGTTCCGTCGTCATGACCCTGCGGTGCCAGATCTCACGCACTGGCTCGCCGGTTCTTATCTCGACTCCTGCGCGCCTGGCGAGCTTCTCCAGGGAGAGTACGACCTCGTAGACGCCGCCCTCTGGCACGAACACGCCGTCTGAGGCCATGATCGCGGGCATGCTTGCGTACAGCGCGGGCGTCCGGTTTGGCGCAACCCCGGCGTTGAGCGTGTGTATGGCGATGATCTCCCTCAACCCCCCAGGCAGCCAACGAAGGCCGTCGAGATACGAGCGCGTCGTCAGCTTCGACCCGTAGACCCTGAGAAGGCGCGCCAGCGCAGGGAGGGTCCTGCGGTCAGCCGGGTCAGCCGTGAGCAAACGCGTGACCTCGGGCCCGAGCCCTCCGTGAATACCTGCGAACCTCTCCCACGCCTCGTGCCACGGATGACCCTCCTCCACAGGCAACGACGTAGCCTCGCCACGGTAATAGTACTTCCCGACCTCGGGCAGCCGCTTCAGCCTCAGCCCCGCGACGTCTGCCGCCTCGCCCGGCTCCCGGCGGGCGTCCCAGCGCCGCAGGAATTCTTCCCACACGCCAGGGAAGGTGAGAAGCGAGGGACCTGTGTCCATCCTCCTGCCGTCGAGTTCGATGCGCCTGCTCTTCCCGCCAGGCCAGGGACTTGCCTCCAGCAGTGTCACCTCGTGCCCTGCGCGTCCGAGCAGGGCCGCCGAAGCGAGGCCACCTAAGCCGCCACCGACGACAACGACGCGGCTCACGGGTAAACCCCCAGGGACAGCGCCGCGACGAGCTGCACGCCTGCTACGGTGCCGGCCACGTAGGGGAAGGCGATGGAGTACTTGTAGAGTCTGTGTCCCGTCTGCGACGTCGGACTCTTGTAGAGGGCGTAGAGGAGCGAGCTTGAGATCACGGCGTTCACCAGCGCGACGGGCACGTTTACGAGGGCGAAGCACACGGTTGCCACACTCCACAGGACGCCGCTCCAGAGGACGACGCCGCCAGGGCCGAGCCGGACCGCCGTCGTCGTGATGCCGACCTTGCGGTCCTCGTCCACGTCCTGTACGGCGTCGAAGGTGTGCTTGGCCGCGCTCCATGCCATGAGCCCTATCGCCGCCGGCCAGACGGGCCCCGTGCCGAGTGCGAGCGGCACGAAGACGAGCGGGAAGGCGTAGGCCGCGTTGCTCAGCGAGTCGACGTATGGGCTGGCCTTGAAGCGTGCTGGCGGAACCGAGTAGCCGACGAAGAGCAACGCGTAGAGGAGCATCCAGGCCATCGCGGAAGCAGGCACGAACAGGACGAAGTAAACCAGGAAAGGCACGTTCGTCATTACGACGCCGAGCGCTATAGGCCTGACCTCGGAACGGTCGATCCTGGCCCCTTCCAGGGTACCCTTGCGGGGGTTCTGGGCATCGGTCTCCTGGTCGAAGATGTCGTTGACGCCGTAGATCAGGAGGTTGAACGGTAGCGTTAGCCACAGGAGAACCGGGAGCGCCTCCCAGCTCCACAAGCCCCCCGCGAGCCACATCCCGACCGTGGCAGGTCCGAAGGTGTTGATCCAGAGCACGGGCCGCGAGATGTAAAGGAGACGCAGGATCACACAGCTAATATATACCAGCGTCGATCCCGCAGACCGTACAAAAGCTTTCAGCCATCAGCTTTTTGTTTTTGCTGATAGCTGACCGCTAATAGCTGACCGCTGTAAAATTACACGGGTGCTTACGCAACTCCGCCGCGCGACGCCAAGGCCCCTGATCCTCGCCTGCGCCATCTCCCCTCTAGCCGCTCTTTTCGTCGTCCGCTCTCCCGACGTGCCTGGCGCGTCCATCGGCTCGTACGTCTCCACCTTCCTGATAGCCATGCCATCGGCGATAGCGCTCTTCGTATACCTCGGCCCGCGCCTGGCCACACTGTCCCTGCTCGCGGTCTCCGTCTTCGCCTACGCTATAGAATCCCTCGGCGTCGCGACCGGCTTCCCCTACGGCGACTTCTACTACGGCGAGGCCCTCGGACCCAGGATCGCCGGCCTCGTCCCCTTCCTCCTCCCGCTCTCCTACGCACCGCTCGTCATAAGTGCCGTGGCGGCCGCGTGGGGGAGCAGGCAAAGCCTCCTCCACATCATCCAGGCCACCCTGCTGCTCGTATGGATGGACGCCGTCATCGACCCGGGCGCCGCCTCTCTGGGCTTCTGGGTGTGGCCCGAAGGCGGCCTCTACTACGGCGTGCCACTCAGCAACTACGCCGGATGGCTCCTCTCAGGAGCCGCGGCCACAGCCTTGCTCCTCGCCACAGGGCGGTGGTCCGAAACCCCCAGACCCGCACTGCTCGACAGCGCTACGATCGCAACCTCCTTCTGGACGGGAGTCGCCGTATTCTCAGGCCTGCCCGCCCCAACCCTGCTCGGGGCAGTACTCCTCGCGTACCTCCTCGCGCGCCGCGCCCACCTCCGCACAGCGAAATAGTACCAATACGCACAACCTCTGCCGTTCTGACCCAAAGAATCCACCAGATATGGCAATTCTGTAACTTTTGTTCGTTTTTATTAAGCTCAACCCTTACATTTATGAATCCGTTGTGTTTACATGATGCTCGTAGGAGTCATTCGTTCTAGGAGGTCTGGGATGATCCGAGAAGAAGCCACCGGGGGGGTGGAGATATACCCCGAGGGTTCGGCCTACAAGAGCGGTTGGGAGGACGGACGTTTCGGGCAGACGCGGACCTTCGCGACCAACAACAACCTCGCTACGTGGACCGCGTACCCGGACAGGCTCTCCTACTACCGCGGTCACCGCGACGGCCGGCGCATCCGCGAGATGCTTGGGGGCATAGGCCGCGCTACCTGATCGGCGCGACCTCTCCAGGGCGGCTGCGTGACCACAATCGAGGGCCGACGGCTCCCCCTCCAAGTTCGCCGTCGACCCTCGTACTATGTTAGCGAAAGCTGAGGGCGAGTGCCAACCCCGGCGGCGGGGGTGCTTGCCTAGCACGTGCCCGGTACGGGCCTGCCCGTGTCGTGGGTCATCTTGAACATGCCGTTGCCGCCTTGTGCCTGCATGCAGTACGTGCTGGCGCCAGCGGCTACTACCGTAACCAGTTGCCCTCCCTGCCTGAAACCAAATGCTTCGAGCGCGGTCGCGGTTGCTGCGAAAGCGTCCTGCCTTGCGTGGTAGAGCTGCTGCGAGGTGGCCGCGCTACGAAGTTGCGCCATCGCTGCAGAGTCCCTGGCCTCCCTCTGTTGGCCGATGTAGTTGGGTATCGCGATAGCGGCGAGTATCCCGATGATGACGACCACTACCAGCAGTTCGATCAGGGTGAACCCCCCTTCGCTGATCTTACGAAGCTCTTCTGTCCGACACGAAAACAAGGGAAATAGATCCCTCTCCCTGCACGCCTCTGTCGCCGTCGGGTCCGTACCCGCTCTACATCATCGGCGACAAGTGCCGGAGTCTTTAGCTCGAGGCAACAGGCTTCATCTGAAGACCTGTTGCCGCCTACCGCCGCTACTAGCCTCCGTACTCCATGGGGGTGTCGAGGTCGGTGAGTATGTCGGCGGGACGCTCGAGGTTGGCGGCGGCGACCTCCCCGAGGTAGACGGTATGGTCTCCTGCCTCGATCTTCCCTACCACCCTGCACTCCAGGTGGGCGAACGCCTCGGCGAAGAGCGGGGCCCCCGTCTCTCCCATCGAGTAGGGCGAGCCGGCGAGGGTGCCGTTCTCTAGCTGAAGCGGCTGGGTGAACTTGCGGGCCAGGTCTTCCTGCTCGGTATCGAGGAAGTTCAGGGAGAAGACGCCGCCCTGTTCCATGAGGTCGTGCGTGTGCTGGTCCTTGCGGACGGCGACTACCACCTGCTGCGGCTCGAAGGAGACCTGCGAGACCCAGCAGGTGGTGAACCCGTTTGCCTCGCCATCAGACCCAACGACGCCCGTTATGTAGAAGCCGTATGGGATGGTCTTCAGAATCTCACTGCGCGTCTGCTCGTCCATCTCTCCTGCCTCTCGAAGACTCGTACTGCCCTTCAGCCTTTCCGTCAAGTGGCATTCTACAGACCTTCAGGCCGAACAATGCCGGTGAGCATCAGGTGTCCAGGCTCAGAACGAGATAACGTCCCCTTCTCTTCCCCCGGCCAGGGGGTATCCAACTACGCACGAGATAGCGTACAATACGCTGCAGGATGGGAAGTATGGTGCCAAAGCTGTTGGTAGTTGGGCTGGTGCTCGTAGCCGGTCTCGTCTCGCGTATCACCTACGAACAACTCGTCCACCCCAGTGAGCCGGCCGCGGCGCAGGTCAACCAGTACGACTGTTCCACCTTCGGCTCCCAGGAAGCAGCCCAGGCCGAACTAGAACGCGACCCGAGCGACCCCTACGACCTCGACTCTGACGGCAACGGACGGGCGTGTGACGAGTACGCCTACGGCACGAATACCGCC
Source organism: Rubrobacterales bacterium (assembly GCA_038199875.1). Taxonomy (GTDB): domain Bacteria; phylum Actinomycetota; class Rubrobacteria; order Rubrobacterales; family Rubrobacteraceae; genus Rubrobacter_D. Next base: position 62 of record JBBPYN010000018.1, on the reverse strand, counting down.
AACAACGCCCCGCCGAGCACCGCATCCCCGAGCACCGCATCCCCGAGCACCGCATCCCCGAG
>JBBPYN010000017.1:0-13407 GCA_038199875.1 Rubrobacterales bacterium | reverse complement strand
GAGGTCCTGGAGCGCCTGCGCGAGCAGCACGACGCGGCAGACGAGGCCGGAGAGCTCGAAGCACGCAGGAAAGAGCTTGCCAAGCGCCTCGCCGCCAAGCAGGCCGAAAAGGACCGTTATGTCAGGGCCTACGCCCAGGAACACATCTCGGAGGAGGAGCTAGACGTCTACCTGGCCGACCTGAAGAACCATACCGACAACCTAAGGCTCCTGCTGGCCTCGATCGAGGCAGAGCTCTCGGAGAGACAGGAACGCACGGCGCTGTCGGACACCACACACGCCTGGCTTCTCTCGCTGGGGCAACACCTGGCCGAGGTCGAGGAGGATACGCCTGAGGCGTTCGGGAAGCGTAAGCAGCTCGTCGGGTTACTCGTGGAGTCGATCTCGCTCGGCAAGAGGCAGCAGGACGGCCGGGCCGAGGTCCAGATAACCTACCGTTTCGGCCCGCCCCCGTCCTCAGACGCTGAATCCGGTGAGTTGTCTATGTCTGTTTTCAAGAAAGGCAGCCGGTCGTAGAGGACGAAGCGTTCGAAGGCTGGGTAGAATTCGCTCGTGGTCACGGGGGTGCGGGAGAAAGAGGCGAGGGGCTCGCGGCCCTTCTCGCCCTTGCCTGGTTGGTGGAGTGTGATCTCGACGCTCTCCTCGTCGATCTCGATGACGTTGTAGGAAGGTGGCATCGTGCCACGCACCCTCATGGTGGAGACGGTGCCTGAGTGTACGATCCTCACCCCAGAGATGCTCCAGACGTAGGGAACGTGCCTGTGGCCTGAGAGGACCATGTCCACTTTGAGCTCGCGCAGGATGGCCATGACGTCGCCCGCGTCGCGCAGGTTGTTCACGTCGCGTCCCGTACCTGGGACGGCGAGTATGTGGTGGTGGATCATGAGTATCCTGGGACCGCTGTCCCAGCCGCGGAACTCAGAGTCGAGCCAGCTGTAGTGCTCGCGTCCGACCTCGCCCTCGTCGAGGTCGGGCTTCGTCGAATCAAGGACGACGACCTTGGCCACCCCTTCTGGGACGGGGATCTCGGCCGACATCTCCCTTATGTCGAAGAACTCCTCGAAGTGCCTGTAGCCGACGTTCTTGGCGTCGTGATTGCCCATAGCGTAGATGATGTTCGGGCACTCCAGCCGGTCGAAGTACTGCCTGGCCTCCTCGAATTCCCAGCGGTAGCCCTCCATCGTCAGGTCCCCCACGATGGCCACGAGGTCGGGCTCAAGCGCGTTGCTCTCCTCGATGGTGGCCTCCAGCAGGTCCTGCCTGAACAGCCCGGAACCCACGTGCACGTCCGACATCTGTACTATCCTCATGCGCCAGCTCCTTCTCGCTTGTGCCAACAGGCAACCCAGAGGCCATTCCGCCGCAGCCTCGTCTCCGCACGTCCCACAGGGTAGCGTGAGACCAGTGCGAAAGCCAGTTCACAGGAGCCCACAGAAGCAGGGCGAGCCCCGGCAACTCCTGGTCCGTACGTACTACAATACCCTTTCGGTACGAGCACTTGCGGGAGGCGAGAGACGTGGAGAAGAACAGTACGCTACGGTCGCCCCGGACGCTTCTTGCCCTGCTGGTTGCAGTAGCAATCGTCGTGGCCGCCTTGCTCGTCGTGTTGAGCTAGCTGGGCGGCGCGGGGGGCGGCTCGGGCAAAGACGCCGGCACGTTCTACTCAGGCATACCGCAGGACGGGACCACCCTGGGTAAAGCAGACGCCCCCGTCACCGTGTACCTCTACGAGGACTTTCAATGCCCCTTCTGTGGGCAGTTCAGCCGCGAGATGTTCCCCAGGCTGGTCGACGACTACGTCAGGGACGGGAAGGCCAGGCTGGTCTCGGAGGCCATGGTGTTCCTCGGTCCAGACTCCGTCACGGCGGCGAGGGCGGCGCTCGCGGCCGGGGAGCAGAACCACTACTGGCCCTACTATTCTTTGCTCTACGCGAACCAGGAAGCAGAGAACAGCGGCTACGTTACGGACGACTTCCTGCGGGGCCTCGCCGAGAAGACCCCTGGGCTCGACGTGGGCAGGTGGGAAGATCAGCGTGCGGGCAGCTCCTTCACGAAGGAGCTGGGAGACGTCCAGTCAAAAGCCGAAGCCTCAGGCGTCAACTCTACGCCGACTTTGATCTTCAAAGGACCCGACGGGCAGACGAAGATTGACAGGTTGACCAGCTACGATCAGATCTCCTCGGCAGTACACAAGGTGGATGCCTCCTAGCGCCAAGGGCAAAAGGCGGTACGCCGTCTCTCGCGCCGTACTCTCTGTACTGGCAGCGCTCGGGTTCATGATCAGCGCCTACCTGACATGGACCCACTTCGCCGGGCTTGCCCCCATCTGTACAGGAGGCGGCGAAGGGTGCGAGACGGTGCAGTCCAGCCGGTACGCCACGATCCTGGGGGTTCCCGTGGCCCTTCTCGGCCTCATCTCCTACGGTGGCCTCATCATCTCGGCCGCTTTGTGGGGAGAGGTTGGTATCTACCTTGGGTTCCTGATCTCACTCGTCGGAACGCTCTTCAGCGCCTATCTAACCTACCTCGAAGTCTTCGTTATTGGCGCCCTGTGCCAGTGGTGCCTGGCAAGCGCGGCGATTATGCCCGCAGCCCTTATCTGCACAGCGCTGGCAGCCTGGCAACTAATGCACGAACGACACGAGCCTACCCCTTGATGCCGCTCTAGAGGTTCGTGTCCAGGAACGACCTGGCCTCCCTAAGTCGTTCGTCGACAGAGTCGGGAGAAGTCGAACCTGCGGACCGCTTGTTCCGCACGCTCCCGCGCGGCGAGAGCAGTCCTTCGGGCAATTCGGCGAGTGCGGGGTGTGCCGCCGCGAGTTCCTCTCGCGGCAGCTCCTCTAGCGAGACGTCCAGATCCTCGCACCGCTTGACGAGCCTCCCGACGGCGTGGTGCGCCTCCCTGAAAGGCACCCCGACCGCCGCAAGGAAGTCGGCCAGATCCGTTGCAAGCGCGAACCCGCCGGCCGCCTCCTCCATTCGTTCGCCGTCGAAGCGGGCCGTGCACAGCATCTCGGGCAGCACGGCGAGCATGGGTAGCACCGAGTCGACCGCGTCGAAGAGGGGCTCCTTGTCTTCTTGAAGGTCTTTGGAGTAGCCGAGCGGGAGGCCCTTGAGGGTGATCAGGAGCGCGTTCAGGTCCCCGATGAGGCGCCCGGACTTGCCACGCATGAGCTCGTAGGCGTCAGGGTTTTTCTTCTGGGGCATGATGGATGAGCCGGAGGAGAATGCGTCGTCCAGGGTGGCGAACCCGAACTCGGCGCTGGTCCACAGCACCCACTCCTCACCCAGCCTGCTCAGGTGGAGCCCGAGCACGGCGCAGGCGTAGAGCAGATCCAACGCGAAGTCCCGATCCGAGACCGCATCGAGGGAGTTGGAGAGCGGCTGCATACCGAGCTCCCCCGCCGTAAGATTGGGATCGATGGGATGTGGCGTCCCGGCGAGGGCGGCCGCCCCGAGCGGCGAGACGCCGGCGGCCTCATGCGCCGCCTCCAGCCTCCTGACGTCTCGCTTGAGTGCCTCGTAGTGGGCGAGCAGGTGGTGGGAGAGAAGCATCGGCTGGGCGCGCTGGAGGTGCGTGTAGCCGGGTAGGATCAGGCCTCGCTCCCTCTCAGCCACCTCGACGAGCGCAAGCATCGCGGCGAGCACGGCGCTGCGTACCTCTTCGGCCGCGTCCCTGACGAAGAGGTGCATGTCGAGGGCGACCTGATCGTTCCTACTCCGGCCCGTGTGTAGCTTTAGCGCGACGCCGCCAACGATCTCCTTTAGCCTGCGCTCGACCGCCGTGTGAACGTCCTCGTCAGCGAGACCCCAGGCGAACCTCCCACCCTCGACCTCTTCGAGAACCAGCCCGAGTCCCCTCACCAGCTCCGCCGCTTCCTCCTCAGAAACGATCCCCCGCGCCCCGAGCATCCTGGCGTGGGCTACGGAGCCTCTAATATCGTAGGGAGCGAGACGGATGTCGAAAGGAATAGACGCGTTGAGGCGTTGGAAGGCCTCGGCCGGCGAGGCCCCGAACCTCCCGCCCCACAAAGGACTGTTGCTTCTTTCGCTCACGAACGTGCAGTTTAGTCTACTTGCGGCGTAGAAGCGCCGAACCCCTGGACAGGGCACGAGTGTCGCGCGGTTGCTCTTGACCTACAGCTCAGCCTGCGGTCGGCCCGTACGCCGGTACTGCCTTATTGCGGCTTTTATGGTGGAGAGTCCTAGCGTGGCGTGCCTCGTGCGGTTACCTATTATGTCCCTACCCAGCGAATCGATGAGCTCCTGGTAATCCGCCTCGAGGACCTCGTCCATGCTGAGTCCATCGTTCAGGATGCGTTCGACGACGATGGAGGTGGCCCCCATGCTTATGGTGTCCCCCTGGCCCGTCCACGACAACGCCTCTAGCTCACCGTTGCCGTCGCCTTTCAGGTAGACGGTCACGGACCCTCCACACTCGGGGCTACCCCCAGGCATAGCGACGTCGGCAACTTCGAGAGGCCCCTTGTGCCTGGGACTCTCGAAGTGCTCGACGAGCAACGCTATGCGGCTCTTGCGGTCAAGGGCTACCGCCGGGTTCGGCTCCAACCTGCTTCTAGCGCTCTATGGGGGCGCGCACCAGGTTGCCCCACTCGGTCCACGAACCGTCGTAGTTACGCACGTTATCGTAGCCGAGGAGGTAGGAGAGTACGAACCAGGTGTGGGAGGACCTCTCCCCTATCCTGCAGTAGGCTATGACGTCGTCTCCCCCGCTGAGCCCGGCTTCGCCCTCGTAGATCTCCCTCAGCTCATCGGCGCTCTTGAAGGTGCCGTCTTCCCTGACCGCCCGCGCCCACGGCACGTTCGCGGCCCCCGGGATGTGCCCGCCCCTAAGGGCCCCTTCCTGGGGATAGTCGGGCATGTGTAGCAGCTCGCCCTTGTACTCGCCTGGGCTCCTCACGTCCACGAGCGGCCCGCTCGCCTCCAGGTGCCTCTCGACGTCCTCCTTGAAGGCCCTGATCTTCGCGTCGTCCCTCTCCGGGGTGGGGTACTCGGCCCTTGGGTAAGAAGGCACGTCCTGGGTCATCTCACGGCCCTCGGCCTCCCACTTGACCCTTCCCCCGTCCATGACCTTCACGTTGTCGTGGCCGAAGAGCCTGAAGACCCACAGGGCGTACGTCGCCCACCAGTTGTTCCTGTCTCCGTAGAAGATGACCGTCGTATCAGGGGTGATGCCCTTCTCAGCCATGAGGTTCGCGAAGTGCTCAGGGTCGAGATAATCGCGCATGAGGGGGTCGTTGAGGTCCTCGACCCAGTCTATCTTTACCGCATTGGGGACGTGGCCTATGTCGTAGAGGATCACGTCCTCGTCCGACTCGGCTATGCGCACGTTGTCGGTGTCGTCGAGGTGCTCAGCCACCCACTGCGTGCTCACCAGGGCGTCCGGATTGGCGTAGCCCTTGCCCTGAATTTCCTGCTCCGTCATACTCTCTCCTCTCTCGTTCTTCAACCGCGCAAGCGCACATTCTAACCCATCTCCGATAGAGTTTATCGGAATTGTTTTCGGGCGGGTCGGTGCCAATGGGCTGGACTTTCGAGAAGAGGTTTGAAGAGTATACTGCTCTTCCACGTAATCTGACGGGGGGTACGAAGCTGTGATAGACGCGGTGAGATCGGGAAGGGAGGATCTGCACGCGCTGGCTCGGACAGTGTACGCGGATCCTGCGCCAGCGATGAGGGCCGCGGCCGAGGTTCGCGACGCACACTTCGGCCCGCGCGTGACCTACTCGTGCAAGGTCTTCATCCCGCTCACCAGGCTGTGCAGGGACAACTGCGGCTACTGCACCTTCGCCCACCCGCCCCGGCCGGGAGAGCGGGCATACCTGACGCTAGAGGAGGTACTCGGGATCGCACGCTCGGGTGCTGAGGCCGGATGCAAGGAGGCCCTCTTCACGCTCGGGGACAAGCCGGAGAAGCGCTACCCCGAGGCGCGGCGCGAGCTCGGGGAACTGGGCTTCGGAAGCACCATCGAGTACCTCGTTCACGTTTGCAGGCTCGTCCTGGACGAGACGGGGCTCTTGCCGCATGCGAACCCGGGGGTGCTCGTCGAGGAGGAGATAAGGGACTTGAGGCACGTCGCGGTCTCGCAGGGGATCATGCTCGAGCAAGCCTCGGATAGGCTGCTCGCGCCGAACATGGCCCACTGGGCCTCCCCCGACAAGGTGCCAGCCAAACGCCTCAAGACCATAGAGGAGGCAGGCAAGCTCGGGGTGCCCTTCACCACGGGGATCCTCATTGGCATAGGCGAGACCATAGAGGAACGGGTGGATACCCTCCTCGCCATAAAGGAGGCGCACAGGCAGCACGGCCACATCCACGAGTGCATAGTCCAGAACTTCAGGGCCAAGGAAGGCACGAGGATGGCCCTCTGGCCAGAGCCCTCCGAGGATGAGATGCTCGCCACCATCGCTCTGGCGCGTCTGATCCTACCGCCCGACGTCACGGTGCAGGCCCCACCAAACCTGGCCGAAGACGGAGAGGATAGAGCCCCCTCCTACGCCCGCTACATCGACGCCGGCATCAACGACTGGGGCGGCGTCTCCCCTGTTACCCCCGACCACGTCAACCCGGAGCGCCCCTGGCCCCACCTCCGAGAGCTGGAGAAGACGACGGAGGACAAGGGTTACCTGCTCCTGGAGCGCCTCGCCATTCACCCTGCCTACGCCAGGGAGGCCGAGACCTGGGTAGACGAGACGCTCCGTTCCAGCGTGTGGGCCGGGATGGACGCCGAAGGCCTGGCGCGGGTCGAGGCGTGGGCGCCTGGCACGACGGAGGAACTCCCCCTCAAGACCGTCGCCGAGTCGCGTGGGCGGCGCCCATCCAAAGTGCGTCCCGAGTTTGCGCGGGCGCTCTCTGGAGCGGGGGAGCGGGATCTCACGGAGGCAGATATCTCCCTGCTCTTCACGGCGCGAGGCAGTGAGCTCGCTGAGTTGTGCCGCGTCGCAGATGAGATCCGGCGCGAGGTCAACGGCGACGAGGTGACCTACGTCGTCAACAGGAACATCAACTACACGAACCAGTGCTACTTCAGGTGCCGCTTCTGCGCGTTCTCCAAGGGACCGCAATCCCTGAACCTGCGCGGTGAGCCCTACCTCCTCGACACAGCCGAGGTCGCGCGGCGCGCCCGCGAGGCCTGGGAGAAGGGTGCGACCGAGGTATGTATGCAGGGCGGAATCCACGGCCGGTTCACGGGGAACACTTACCTGGAGTACCTGCGGGCCGTCAAGGAAGAGGTGCCAGGGATGCACGTCCACGCCTTCACGCCGCTCGAGGTGTCGCAGGGGGCGCGCACGCTCGGGCTCTCCGTCGAGGAGTTTCTGGAGGAGCTCAAGGAGGCTGGGCTCGGGACGTTGCCTGGAACGGCCGCGGAGATACTGGACGATGAGATCAGGGCCATCATCTGCCCTGACAAGATCGACACGTCGGGATGGTCCGACGTCATGCGGGCCGCGCACGCCATAGGACTCCGCTCGACCACCACGATCATGTTCGGCCACGTCGAAGGCCCGATCAACTGGGCGAGGCACCTGCTCGTGTTGCGCGAGATCCAGGCCGAGACGGGAGGCTTCACGGAGTTCGTCCCGCTGCCTTTCGTGCACATGGGCGCACCCCTCTTCTTGCAGGGCCGCTCGCGCAAAGGCCCGACCTTCGCAGAGGCGCTCAAGATGCACGCGGTAGGTAGGATCGCGCTGCACGGCTACATAGACAACGTGCAGGTCTCGTGGGTCAAGATGGGCCTCGAAGGGTCTAATGCATGCCTTGGCGCCGGCTGCAACGACCTCGGCGGCACGCTCATGAACGAGAACATCTCGCGTGCGGCCGGGGCCAGCCACGGCCAGGAGATGCTCCCGGCCGAACTGGAAGCGATGATAGCGGAGATCGGACGCACCCCCCGCCGCCGCACCACGCTCTACGGCGTCCCAGAGCGGGAATACTCCGTGGGATAGGCGACTATACCGGCTCGTTACGGCTTCCAAATAAGGACACCGGAACTTCCGGCATGTCCTTGATGACGCTGTAATCCACTCAGTCTGTGTAGACTACGAGCTTGTCGAGCGCCAAGCGTTCGCGACGCTTCGGGGGGTCACCCTCTGCGTATCCGAGCGTGAGCAGCGCGTGGGGAACAAGCTTCGGGTCAAGCCTCAGCGCCTCGACGACCTTCTCGGGGCAGAAGAGGGGGGCGCACATCCATCCGGCGTCGAGGCCGAGGTCGTAGGCTGCGAGCAGCGCGTTCTGGGCGGCGGCGCCCAGAGACTGTACGGCCATCGTGGTCTCGCCGCGCTGGCGCTCCGCGTCGGGGTATTCGTCCAGGTCTTCGAGGTAGAGGCAAAGCAGCACGAGTACGGGCGCGTCCAGAAGGCGTCGTCGCGAACCTTCGAGGCGCCTCTCGACTATCTCCGCGCCCTGGCCGTCCATCTCCAGGTTGGCCCGCCACTCCTCACCCATCGCATCAGCCAACCGCTCTTTGGTCTCCCCGCGTCTGAGCACGGCGAAGCGCCAGGGCTGTCGTCCGTGGGGAGAAGGGGCCCAGCGGGCGGCCTCGAGTACCTGGTCCAGGAGATCGTCAGATACCTCTTTCGGTAGATACCGGCGGACCGATCGGCGGCCATGGATGGTATCCATGACCGGCAACTCTGCGGGCTCCGGTTGGTCGAGGGCGCCCCACGAGACGGCCCTCTCAGGCCTTATGGCGATAATGGGGTTCTCCTGTATTCGCATCGCCTCGTACTGGTGGTACTTGCCCCTTAAGAGCCGCACGGCCGCGGCGTGCTCCCCTGTGTCAGGCTCCAGAAGCTCGGCCCGGCCACGCACCATCACGAAAGCCAGGAGGTCCCAGTCCTCGGCGTAGCGGTCGGCGACGAGGGCGACGTCGGGGTTTTCGAGGATGTTTCTGACGCGTTTGAGGCTGGATGCCTGGACTCGTTTCGGCTTCTCGTCCAGGGCTATGTAGATCGAAGACCGTGCCAGGGCGAAGCACACGGGCACGGCATGTGGCTTCCCCGCCACGTCGGCGGTCGCGAGACGGGCCACCCTCTGGCGTACGAGGAACGCGGTCTCCTCCTGGCTCAGTACCTTCGCCATTGTCTTCAAGCCGTTACCGCGTCGCTGACCCTCGGGACGACGTCAGAGGCGAACAGGCGCATGTTCGCGACCGCCTGCTCGTGCGTGACACCGGGTAGGCGGCCCCAGAAGCACAGGTGGTCGTAAGGCGCCTCCTCATACAGCCCGATCAGACCGTCCGCGACCTCCTCAGGAGTACCCACGAGGTATCTCTCCCAGGGCAGGTCTTCTTCCCTCACAGGCTCAGGGCGCGGCTTCTCCCGGTCCGTGCCCCACTCGGCGTAGCGGGTGCGCTGGTACGCGATCGCGGGACCCACAATCTCCCGCGCCCTTCCCGGGTCCTCATGCACGAAGGCCACCCCCGACGCGACGTAAGGGAAAGCATCCTCAGCCCTGCCGTGACGCTCCAGGGCCGCCCTTACCTTCCTGTACGTGTCGCCGAAGGCACCCCCGCCCGCGGAGGCGAGAAACCCGTCGCCGAGGCGCGCGGCCCTGTCTATCGCGGGGTCGGCGAACGCGCCGATGTAGACGGGGAGCCTGCCCTCGGGGCGCGGCCCAAACGGCAGGTCGTCGAAGGTCCAGCGCCTGCCCTCGTAGCCAGTGCGACCCTCCTGGTAGGACTGACGGATCACCTCGATCCCCTCCTCGAAGAGCGAGGGCCTGTACTTACGTTCGAAGCCAAGCGTCTCGAACTCGTGCTGCACGTAGCCCTGCCCAACCCCGAGAATGAACCGCCCGCCTGAGATGAGGTCGGCCACGGCCGCGTCCTCCGCCACCCGCAACGGATGGTGCATGGGCAACAACAGCACGTTCGTCCCGATGGTCATGGTCGTCGTCCTCGCAGCTATTGCGGCCGCGACCACAAGCGATGAGGGCAAATACCCGTCGTCGACGAAGTGGTGCTCGGAGAGCCAGACCCCACTAAAGCCCAGGGCCTCTCCCTCTTCGATCTCCTCCAGACACTCTGCGTAGAACCGCGCGTAGTCCCCGAGTGGCAACCTCTGCCTGAAGTCGTACCAGAGCCCGAACGTAGGTGCGGCGCCGTTCCCGACCAAGAGCCTCCTCAGCTTGAGCCTACGCGCCTAGTCTACACCCGGGCGCGCGCCGTGAGGATCAGTAATGAATCCTTTGTCCGACCGAGATGATGTCGGGGTGCGCTATGCCGTTGGCTGTTGCGAGACGGTGCACGGTAGTATCGAGCTGGGCCGAGATCTCCCACATGGTGTCCCCCGGTCGGACGACGTAGTACGACCCGCCACCCGCGTTGGTCCGCCCTGCGGCGTACCTGTGGCCCAATGCCTGCCTCCTCTGGCCTACTAAGTCTCTCGAAGCAGCGGAGTCTCTCGAAACAGCGGCCGCGTGCCTGGCACGGTAGCCGGCCGAATGCCTGGCGCGGTATCCGGCCGCTTGCCTGGTACCGTAGCCGCCTCGACCGCTCACAGCGTAGTCCACGTAGTCCACGCCTGCCCTCGTGAGGCCCAGATATTCGGCGGCGCCCTGGGAGAGGTCGAGAGCCCGGCCCCCCGTGTAAGGGCCCCTGTCGCTGACCACAACCTGAGCGGAACGGCCGCGGTAGCTGACCGTCAACTGCGTTCCGAATGGCAGCGTCTTGTGGGCGGCCGTGAACGCGTTGGCATCGAAGGCGTCGCCGCTCGCCGTCAGATTGCCTTCCAACCCTGGCCCATACCACGACGCAAGCCCGGTAGTGGCTTCAGCCGGTCCTTCGTCCAGAGCCACGAAAGCGCCAACAAGCACCAACACCCATAACAAACGAGACACCTTAAGCAAAACGCAATCCCCCTCCGTCTGCGTTAGCTTTACATTTACCTGTAGTAGAACATCACAGTTCTGCGGCGCAGAGTATTCTCGCTTTGCAACTGAAAATCAAGACGATACTGGTCGTTATCATGGCACGATAATTCGTCTGAGACGATCACATCGATGTTCCCTGGGCCTGACCGCGCGGGGATCGTGATAACCCTTTGTTTATGGGGAATACAGTGAGGAATATCGTGCTACGAGAACAGAGGTGTTTGTGTTAACATGCTGGCCGACTAGAAAAAGTTGCAAGATATCCGCGTGAAAAGGCTGGGGGGAGCTATTTACACGGTTGATGAGGTCAGTGGTCTGCTGGGCATTCCCCGCCCGACTCTGTACCGCTACTTGAGGGAATACTCGATCCCGCACCTGCGGCAGGCGGGCAGGATATCGATCCCCGAGGACTCCTTCGACCGCATCAGGGAGGCCAGGGATCTGCACAGGGAGGGGCTCGGAACGGAGTCCGTCAGAAGGCAGCTGCGGGAAGGAAGTGCCCCTGATACGGGGGATCTGGACCGCCGTCTCGACAGCCTCCACCGCACCCTGGAAGATCTGCGTGTAGACCTCAAGGAGCGTCCTGCTGCGGAAGATATGGCCCTCTCCCCCGCCATGCGGACCATCCTGGCCCGCCAGAGCCTCCTCATGTCCGCGATGTTCAACCTGACGGAGATGGTCGAAGACCTGCTGCTCGCCAGCGGGAAGCCGAGGAAACCTCCCCTGGTAGACCTCGGGACCGCGGAGGCCATGCCCGAGCGTCCGGCGCGGGATCCAGTCGAGATCCCCGGGCAAGTCGCCCTCAGCACAGCAGCGCTTCCAGGCACCGATGATGGCGTGGGCCAGACGCTAGAGGCCAGGTCCGCCGACTTCGGCACCCTGCGCAGGCGGCGACGGCGCGGCGTCCTGGTGATCCTTGCGGTGCTGCTCTTCGCGGTCGTTCTGGCGTGGATGATACCAACCCTCTTCGGTGCCAGCGACGCCGGACCCGCGGTCCCAAGGGTAAAGGAGACGGCGGACGAACCTCCAGACGCCCTGAAGGCGGTGGCAGTCACGGGCGGCTCGAGATCGGAGAGAGCAGAGGTCCCAGATGTCTCGGGCCTGGGCTACCAAGAGGCCGTCGGGATCATATCCGACGCTGGCTTCAAGGTGGTGGACATCAGGACCGAAGCGAGCCGGAGAGACCAGGACAAGGCCATCCGAACGAAGCCTGCAGCCGGGGTGCCTGCGGAACCAGGGGCAAACGTAATACTAACTATGAGCGGCGGACTGGCCGGAACCCCGTCAAGCAGCGCGGGCGCCAGTGCCACCGCGACCGCCGCTGCGACTGCTACCACGAGCGCCAGCGCCGGATACGCGAACTGAGAGCCATCGCCTCGTAGATCCGGGCGTCCAAGAGCGGACCCACCGAGACCTCGAGCCCGGTCTCTTCAAGCACCTCGGGCGCGAGACATCCCTCCGGTGTCTCGCCTCCTTCAAGCCTACCGCCCGGCGGCTCCGTGCGGATAGAAGCATAGCGCGAAGGGTAGAGAGCCGTTGCGCTCGAGCACGAGGGAGCCGCCACGTCGGCTTGACAAACAGTGCCTTCTCATAGAAGTTCGCGGTCACTTTCGTTTCTCGTAACGGTCGTCGTAACGCTTGGGAGACGGTATTACTCTAGAATGGTGTTGTGACAGTAGGGGCAAGAAAACGGGGCCGAAGAATCGGTAGGATGAGCCACCGCGCCGCCTGGCTCGCCTGGTCGGTCTGTGGGCTAGCGGTGGTCTTGAGCGCCTGCGCCGTCGCGCTGGCCTTCCTCAATAGCTCCGATGCAAGGGCGGTAATCTTTCCTCTGGGCCTGACGCTGAGCGCGGTGGTCGGCGGCTTGGTCGCTTCCCGGCGTCCCGCCAACCCGGTCGGCTGGTTCTTCCTGGGCAGCGGTGGGTGTTTCGCCATCACGCTCGTCGCGGCCGAGTACGCCACCTACGGGTTGCCGGGAGCCAAGGCGATGGCCTGGCTCTCAAGCTGGCTGTGGGTGCCGGGAGTAATGCTTCTTCTTAGTTTCTTGCCGCTCTACTTCCCTAATGGGCGTCTGGTTTCGCGGCGCTGGAGGTGGGTTGTGCGCCTTGCTCTATTCTCCTGCGTAACGGGAGCAGCGTTATCCGCGTTGAGTCCGGGAGAGATACCGAACGCGGGCGTCGTCAACCCGCTTGGGATCGAGGCGCTAAGACCGGTTTTCGACCTTCTCGAACCAGTATATCTCGCGCTGGGCTTTTTCCTCTTCTTTGCTTCGGCGGCGAGCCTGGTACTACGCTTCAGGCGCTCTGGGAGCTTGGAGCGCCAGCAGATCAAGTGGCTGGCATTCGCCGCCTTGGCGGTCCCCGTGTGGTTTCTGACTAGTGGGTCGCTTGACTCGCGTGTCGCCATTTCTCCATGACGCTCCTCCGCCTTCGTATCGGCCTCCGCGTACAGGCTCCGCTACCTCCCAGGGCATATAAGGCATGCCGTCTGTTCCGAGCCCGCGCTCGCCGCTTC
>JBBPYN010000016.1:0-8725 GCA_038199875.1 Rubrobacterales bacterium | reverse complement strand
TGATGAGGTTAGAAGCAACCATGGAGCCCTCACCTGCTACGTTTTCTGCGCCCGTTGGTTGTGCAGTTGCCATTACCGAACCTCCTTTGTACTCTTGATCCGACTCCTGTTTGCCAGTGTGGCTTGCGGATCTGTTGGCACTATTGCACCACCGTACGTGCGAGTAGACATAGGGGCATACCCCTAACTTTGCCCCTATTTCCGAAGACTTCCCCCTAGGGGCACACCGCCAGGTTGCGGCGGCTGCAGATGCCCCGAGCGTACGTGAGATCGTAGATCCGTCGAGTGAGGGTGCTGCCTGTTACAACGGAGCGTACCCTGCGTAACTAGCAAAGAAGAACAGGTGCCTTCCTTGGCGAGGGCGCCGAGGATGCCGCGAGCGCTGCAGGACGCGCTCTAGCTGCCCCGGAAGGCCGGGACGATGAGGTCTTCTTTGATCCGTTCGCGGATCCTATCCCTGACCGAACGAAAGACCGCCAACCGCTCCTCCTCCGACCCCTCGGCCAGCGAGGGGTCCTCGAAGGACCAATGCAGCCTGCGTCTGGTTCCCGGGAAGAACGGGCACGCTTCGTTGGCGGCGTCGCAGACCGTGATGACGTGGTCGAAGGGCTCTTCCAGGTACCGGTCCAGGGTCTTGGACTCCTGCCCGGAGATGTCCACCCCGACCTCGTCCATCGCCCGGACGGCCAAAGGCCTCACGTGCGTTGCTTCCGTCCCTGCGCTCATGGCCTCGAAGCGGTCCCCGGCCAGGTGCCTGAGCAACCCCTCGGCCATCTGCGAACGCGCGGAGTTGTGGGTGCAAAGGAACAGGACCCTGGCTCGGTCCCTTCCTTCAGCCACCACCCACCACGCTTCGCTTCTCGGGACCTGAAAGCAGGCGGTCCGCGGCCTCACCGAGAAGCTCGCCCGCGGCCTCCCGGTCGAGGGAGTAGAAGGCCCACTTCCCGCGCCGCTCCTCGCGCACCAGCCCGGCGTCCTTGAGCTTCCTCACGTGGTAGGAGACCTTCGACTGGCCCATCGAGAAGGCCTCCTCGAACTCGCAGACACAGATGCCCTCCTCGTCCTCGCTTACGGGCACCCCTGACCCGGAGAAGTCGCAGCAGCCGCGGCCCTCAGCCATCATGCCTAGCATCCTCACCCTTATGGGGTCAGAGAGGGCGCGGCCCAGCGCGACGAGCCGCTCCACCCTTTCCTCTTTGCCGTCCCTGCGAGCGCCGTTTTCCCGTACGATCCCTAGCCCTTCGCCGCTCACGACCCCTCCGAGGGAACTCCTACTGGCTTGCGACCCCTGATGAAGGCGCTGGCCAGTGGGACCTCCGTGGCGACCGTGGCGTCGCCACAGCAACCCCCCGAGCCGCCGCAACAGCCAGCATCCGTCGCTGCCCCCGTGTCGTAGGTGTGGGTTACCTCGACTGAGACGTCCTCGAAGCCCGACTCACGCAGCAGCCTCTCGTACTCGTCTTTCTCCAGGGCGCCAGAGACACAGCCGGCCCACGACTCGATGCTGCTTACCACCTCGGCCCGGAGTCTACCCTTGTCGCCGAGGAACACCATGTCAGATACCGCGAACCGTCCACCCGGTTTGAGGACCCGGAACGCTTCGGAGATGACCCTGGCCTTGTCCGTGGAGAGGTTGATGACGCAGTTGGAGATCACCACGTCGACGTGCTCTTCGGGCAGCGGGATCTCCTCGATGTGGCCCTCGAGGAACTCCACGTTCTCGGCCCCTGCCTCAGCCCGGTTGTTCTCGGCCAGCTCGAGCATCTCGTCGGTCATGTCCAACCCGTAGGCTTTCCCTCCAGGCGAGACCCTCCTTGCCGAGAGCAAAACGTCTATGCCACCGCCACTGCCGAGGTCCAAGACCACCTCCCCTGGGGAAAGCGTGGCGAGGGCCGTAGGGTTGCCACACCCCAAAGAAGCCGCGCCAGCCGCCACTGGCAGGGTGCGCAGGTCCTCGGCCGAGTAGCCACCCCTCGTCCAATCCACCCCGAGCGCCTCCGAGTCGAGGCCGCGCTCGCCCGCCGACCCGCAGCACGAGGACGACCCGGCCCCCAGAAGCACCGTCCTGGCGGCCCCGGCGTACCTCTCCTTGACCCTATCCCGCAGCCCTTCGCCCACAATGCTCCTTCCAATCAATTAATGTTGATTGGAGTATAGATCAAGATATGTTGATCTGTCAAGGGCGGGAACGCTGCCCCGTTTCGCGGTCAGGCCAGGTCCCGCTATGCCTCCCTCACTTCAGGGTGAGGCTTGTACGTGATTCGCTAAATCTCTTTGGCTGGAGGCGCGAAACGTCTACCGCTGTGGATTCCCGCTTCCGCGGGAATGACGGTATGGTGCGACATTCGAGGCGCCTTCAAAGAGATCCCTGCGGAACTCTCTGATCCTTGAATCCGGGTGAGAAACGACGTATGTCGGGCCAGGTCTACGAGCGGCGGGAGGAAGGAGATTTCACCGCTGATGCACTCCGCCCAGGATGGGTTTGATGTCGAGGACGGGAGTACCGTCGATCGCTTCGAGGTTATGGACCGTAATGGCGTTATCCTCGACCGTTTCGATGGTAACCGTGTGCAAGCCGATCGGGTTTGGACGATCGGGTGACCGCGTCGAGAACACGCCCTCGCGGGGCCGGTTCACGTCGCCGCGTGGGTGTACGGAGAGCACCTCGCGGCGCCCCTGGTGTAGCCAGGTCAGTACGAGTACCTCGTCGCCTGACTGTAGCTCCCTGGCAGCTTCGCGAAACTCAGGCCGCAAGACGACGCGTGCCAGCGGCGCCCCCTCGTCGCCCTGTTTGGGGGCGGTGGCGCGATCTATCAGCTGTGATTCTACACAGCCGACCGGCTGCAGTTGATAGGTCGGATGGCTCATGGGTGTCTTGTTCGCTTACCTGGAGGACCACTGGAGACTTCGGCCTGAGAGACTTCTCCAACGAGTTCTGCCCGTCTCGCGACGCTGGAGTGGGCCAGCGATGTGGCGAAGGCTGCCAGGGGCAGAATCAGCGCCGCCACGATCGAACCACCCACCCATTCCCCCCACGTGGGCGAACCCGTGACCAACCCGGCCACCCACGCGCCCAGGTGGATCATCACTCCTTCCAGGTAGTAGGCGATGGTTGCCGTCATGAACACGAACCAGAAATGACCCCTGACAAGTTCGTTGCTGCGTCGCGTCGCGCGGAGGGGTCCTATGCTTTCCTCGCGGATGACGGGCGTGGTCAGTGACCAGCGCGTGTACAGCCACACCCCTGGGATCACGAGCAGTAGGGTCGCAAGGGAGGTGATAACGATCACTATCAGCGCGGCCACGAAGACGCCGGGAACGAAGGGTAAGGCCGCGATCAGATCGTCGAACACACCTCCCAGTCCGTGGCGCTGCTCTCCCCGGCGAGACTTTCTGACGATCCCCTCGGCGTATGCCAGGTAGAGGTAGTAAGCGACGTAGGCTGTAACCAGGCTGAGCCCAAGGTCAAGCAGGCGCCGCTCGTCGATAAGGTAGGTTGGCACTTCGCCGATAGCACCGAGAACCGCAGCCGGCGCGAGCGTCGCCAGCGGGTACCTCCGAAAGATAGCCAGTGCCTCCAGCCATACGTTCCTGATGGTATTGGCCTCACCCATGCGTCCGCGCATTCTCGCCCAGCACGAGGCTCATAGCAACCGCACAGACGTGCACCTCGTAACCGTCGTGGTCCGGCCGCAAGAACCCTATTAACCGACACTCGCTCTGAATCCCCTACCGCTCGGTGGTCACCTTGGCCAGTCGCTGGCCTCTCGTTCCCGGGGCCGGTTCAGTCCGCGCCTCCTGTGGCGAGCATGTCGAGGGCGACGGCGGCGGTCCAGGACTGTTCTCCCGAACCGAGCGGCTCACCGGTGAAGGGCTCGAAGTACTCTGAGAAGCCGCCCTCCGACAGCTCCTCCAGGGTATCGCGGCGCATCTTCTGGGCCCTCTCGCTCTCCCCCGCGCGCAGCAGCGACCACCACAGGAGCCAGTTGGCGACGGGCCAGACGGGGCCACGCCAGTAGCTCCGCGGATGGAAGCCAGGCTCATCGGGGCTGGTCGATGGCGGGAGCGGATAGTGCAGGCTAGGGTTGCCGGCGAAAGCCCGGGAATCGAGCGTCGTGAGGATATCGCTTAGGCGCTCGCGGTCGAGTCCGCCCCCGATCAGGGGCGAGAAACCGGCGATCGTGCGCACGCGCATGGGTTCGTCTGCGAGCACGTCCCTATCCAGGCAGAGCCCGAGGTCGGGATCCCACTGCTCTTCGAGGCCGGCGCGGCCGCGTGAGATCCAACCCTCTATAAGCGCCCGGTCTTCGTCAGACGCTTCGACTTCCTCGGCGATCTCCAACAATGCCTCGTTGGCCGCGACGAGGATGGCTGAGAACAGGACGTCCTTGATCAGGAAAGGGTGTCTCTCGTAGATGTCGGCCTCGTCGTAGCGGACCCTCTTGAGGAGCTCGAGCAGCCAGAGGAACCGGTCGTACTCGCTGTCTGTCGGCCGGTGCGAGGGGTCGGAGACGTGCTGGAGATCGTAGCGGGTGTAGGAAGGCACCTCCCCGACGGAGATCCTCTCCAGGACGGCGTCCCAGCGCGGGGAGTTGTCGGTGCCGCTCTCCCAGGGATGGTAGATGGTAACGAGCCCCGAGCCTTCGGGGTCGCGGGCGGTCGCCAGGTAACGGTGCCAGGAGAACAGCCGCCTGTAGTTGCCTTCGAGGAAGGAGCGGGCGCGGGCGGCTCGCTCCTCGTCCTTGCCCCGCGAGGTCTGCCAGATCCGCCTGACGGCTATGGCGTGGACTGGCGGCTGGCACAGGCCGCTGGTGCACTTGCCCGAGGGCGCGTCCTCGGAGAGCGCGGAGGAGTTCCAGCGCTCCGCGTCAGGGAAGTAGCTCTTGGGCGGCGCCTCGGGGTCGAAGATTATGTGCGGTACCTTGCCTGTCGACCACTGGCCGCGGAAGAGGCTCTCCAGCTCGTCCGTGGCGCGGCGGTTGTCCACGTGCGCGAGGCCTAGCGCGATAAACGCAGAGTCCCAGCTCCACTGGTGCGGATACAGGGAGGGCGCTGGCTTGGTCCAGGCCTTCAGCCCGTTGCGCCGTAAGACGTCCGTCGCCATCGGGTTGACGCCGTCGAAGCCTCCCGATTTCGGCCCTTCTGAAAGGCTCTCTGATAGCTCTTCCTCGCGCATGAGCAGGTACCACAACCTCCGTCGATTAGCTTGACCCACTCAATGTATACAACGACGGGGCCGCCTTCAAGCCCACGGAAGATCTTCCGCTCAACCCTCGCGTTCGTCTAGCTTCGAGATCTCTTCCTGGTAGGTATCCAGAGAATCCAGGAATCCATCGTAGGCATCGACAGACTCCCTGGACAACTCCCTGAAGACCTCGCGCTGTTCCCTCACCAACTGCTGCAGGCTGTCGAGGGTTCGGCGGTTGAGCTCCGCCTGGTCATCGAGCGTCTCGACCCAGTTCTCGAAGAACCTCCTTGAGAGCCTCATGCCGCTCTTCTGCGCTTCGAAGGCCTGATCCACGGCCGTCTTGTACCCCTCGCGGGTTAGCCTGTCCAACTGCTCCGAGGCCTCTCGGTCTCGCCGCACGTCTCTCTCGTCCACTTCCGACCTCCTTTTCCCGAAGTCATATTCTAACCGCTCCGTTCGCTTGATGGCAGGTACTCCGGGTTGTTAGCATGGAGCCATGGTCGAGATCGGGATTATCGGGGGCGACGGCATAGGTCCAGAGGTCGTGCGAGCGGGCATGCGGGTGCTCGAGACAGCGGCGAGGGAAGACCCTTCGCTGGACCTGGGTTTTACGGAGTTCCCGTGGGGCTGCGAGTATTATCTGGAGCATGGGCGCATGATGCCAGAAGACGGACTCGAAACCCTGGCAGATTACGATGCGATCTACCTCGGCGCAGTGGGCTGGCCGACGGTGCCGGATCACATCTCCCTCTGGGGGCTTCTCCTCCCCATAAGGCGCACCTTCGACCAGTACGTAAACCTGCGCCCGGCACGGTTGTTACGAGGAGTAACGAGCCCGCTGGCGGAACCCAACAACCTCGACATCACCGTCGTTAGGGAGAATACGGAGGGCGAGTACTCGGACTCGGGCGGGAGGGTGTACAGGGATACGCCGCACGAGATCGCCGTCCAGGAGAGCATCTTTACCCGCAGGGGCGTGGAGAGGATCATCCGCTACGCCTTCGAGGAGGCGAAGTCCAGAACGGGCCTCCTGGTCGGGGCCACCAAGTCAAACGGCATCAGCATCACGATGCCTTTCTTCGATGAGATCTTCCGGGAGATCTCATCAGAGTTTCCTGACGTGGACGCGTCCCTGATGCACGCGGACGCCCTGGCGGCGAGGCTCGTGCTCGCGCCTGGCTCCTTCGACGTCGTCGTCGGCTCCAACCTCTTCGGCGACTTGCTCTCGGAAATAACGGCGGCCATCGCAGGGGCCATCGGGATCGCGCCTTCCGCCAACCTAAACCCTGAAGGGAAATACCCTTCCCTCTTCGAGCCGATCCACGGCTCGGCGCCCGACATCGCCGGAGAGGGCGTCGCCAACCCTGCTGGTGCGATCTGGGCCGGCGCCCTTATGCTCGACCACCTCGGATACCCCGACGCAGGCGCCAGAGTCCTCTCCGCCCTGGAAGATACCCTCGCATCAGGCACGAAGACCAGCGATCTGGGCGGAACCGCGAGCACGGACGAGTTGACCGGCGAGGTCGTGCAGAGGCTCGAAGACCGCCCTTGATCGCAGTCCCAACTCTACGGCCCGGAGAAGCGGAGAAGGTCGGCGAACGAGAAGCGAGAGATATCCCTCGCCGCCAAAAGACGGCACCAATACCGGACCCTCGAGGTCCGTTACACCAAGGGCCACAAGCTCGGTCGTCACGAGGCTTGGGTAATCTCCGTCCTGGACAACCACTCCAGGTCTCCGCGTGCTCGCCCAACCGCGGCTGTTCTTGTTGGGCTCGCTAGGCGATGGCGGGTGGCTAGGAGAACGTCGCCTCTACAGGGTTCTGAGAAGTTCGCTACCCGCAAGAAACTCTGAGCAGCGGCAAAAGATAGTTCATTTGGGGTATGCGTCGACGCCCTGCCGCCTCGATACTTAGGACGCTATAGCAAGCAGGGGCGGGAGGCTTCGAAACCCTTCTTCTTCCGCCCTCTATGTAGGAGGTAAGGTATGAGAAGCGCTCGTGCGTACACGGTGGTGGCGGTGGTGCTCGTGATGGGGGCATTGCTTGGCGCCGTTTCTTTGGCCTGGGGAGATCCAGGCACCACCGGATCCAACGGGAGCAGCGCGGTGAACCCCGAGCCCGGCCCAATCGGGGGCGGTGGGGGGAAGCAAACGCCCCTCCTGATGCGGGTCTTGGACCCACCGCAGCCGGTTAAGGGTTCAGACGGGAAGTATCATCTGGTCTACGAGCTCGTGCTCACCAACTCCTCCCCAGGCACTGCGAAGGTAGAGTCGGTCAAGACGATAGATTCGAAGTCGGGTGAGATCGTTGGCACCCTTGCCGGTGCCGACATCCCCGCCCGCACGACGCTGCTCGGTGAAGTAAGTAGCAAGCCGGCCAGGAAGATCGGAAGCGGGCGGGTAGCCCTCCTCTTCCTCGACGTGGCATTCGAAGACCTTCGCGACGTTCCCGAAGGTGTCGAGCATCGCGTGAAGACGAGCTTCGACCTCCCCCCAGGGGCCCTCTTCCCCAAAGAGACCACCGATACCGGCGCTCGCACGGAGGTCTCACTAGAGAAGCCGGTCGTTATAGGCCCGCCCATGGAAGGCAAGAACCGGGTGGTGCTCAACGGCTGCTGCACGGTCTCTATCCATCGTGGCGCCGTGCTCGCCATGGGCCAGAAGCTCCTTGCGGCGGAGAGATACGCCATCGACTGGATCCGGACCGACGACGAGGGCCATATCGTCCTGCCAAGCGAGAGCACCAGGCTCAAGGACTACCCCGCCTACAACAAGCCGATCCTCTCGGTTGCAAACGGCAAGGTCGTGAAGGTCGTTGACAAATACCCGGATCTCAAACCAGGTATGCATGACCCCGACCTGACGCTCAAGGACGCCCCTGGCAACCACGTGATCGTCGACATCGGAGGCGGGAGGTACGCCATATACGCGCACCTGAAGCCGGGTAGCATTACGGTGGAGGAGGGCGACCACGTCGGGCGCGGTGAGCGGCTCGGCCGGCTCGGCAACTCGGGCAATACCGACGCCCCCCACCTGCACTTCCACATTATGGACGCGCCGTTGCCGCTGGGGGCCGACCACAACCTGCCCTACGTCTTCGACTCGTTCCGCTACCAGGGCTACTTCGAAGACGATGGTACCCCCCACCTGTCGAAGAACCCCAAGCCCCGCCAGGATGAGTTGCCCCTGAACCAATCCGTGGTCGACTTCGGCGCGCCCCGAGGGCATTAGATTCGGGCAGGCCAGCACGACCACTCGGAAGGGCCGAGGCGTAGCGGCTCGGCCCTTCTTCCCCTTTCTATTAAGGAGTTTCTCGATGCGCCTGATGCTCGCCACCGTCCTTGCTCTCGCATTCGGCGCAGGCCTGCTGGTCGCAGGGTGCGCCAGTTCCACGACGGACTCCACGGCCGACCGTGCCGGCACCACGATGGCAGCCTCCGCGCCACGCGCCGATTTCTCAGGCCTGGTCGACATCGGCGGGGGCCGCAAGATGTATATGAAGTGCCGCGGCACCGGCTCTCCTACGGTCGTGCTCGTCT
>JBBPYN010000015.1:0-101022 GCA_038199875.1 Rubrobacterales bacterium | reverse complement strand
CGATCTGCTCGTCCAATCTACGATGGTGGTCGGCCATCTTCTCCTCCTTGTTGGTAGCGGCTTGAATCACCGGCTATCTTGGAGGAAGGTGGCCGCTTTTTCTAGCGACTCACCAATTTACAGAAGTTTAGGGGCACAACCTGGTAGCGGGGGTCTTTATGGTTCCCCTGGTGCTAGCACTCCATGAACGGTTGAAGGTCGGCTCGCCTGCAACGGCACAGATTGCGGCGGGCTTTGGGATTATCTGGGCTGGCCTGATCATCGCCAGTGGCATGCTCTTCCTCAAAGATATAGGCGTGGTCGCCGAACTCTATGGCAAAGACCAGGCGCAAGCCACAACAGTTTGGTTGACACTCTCCGCAGTGGAAAATGCGTTGGGCGGCGGGATTGAGTTACCGGGCGGCCTGTGGGTTCTGCTGGTAAGCTGGGTGGCCTTGCTAGCGGGAGTACTTCCCAGGACACTGAACTACCTTGGCGTGGTGAGCGGTGTTGCGGGCATCATCACTCTTGTCCCGGCGCTCGGCGAACTGGGCGGAACCATATTTGGTTTGGGTCTTATAGTGTGGTTCGTATGGGTAGGAACCGTCATGTTGCGCGGTAGCAAAGCGCGGCAGCATCAGTAAGATGACTAGATCAGAGCAATCATGGAGACACTTATGAAAGCAGTTGTCCAAGACAACTACGGGTCACCCGATGATGTCCTAGAACTCCGAGAAATCGACAAGCCGGTGGCCGAGGATGATGAGGTGCTGGTACGAGTTCATGCGGCCTCAGTTCACCCAGATGTCTGGCACGTCGTCAGGGGCCTGCCATACGTCTTGCGTCTCATGGGTGCCGGGTTGCTCGGACCAAAGAACAGCGTTCCGGGAACGGATGTGGCTGGACACGTTGAGTCGGTTGGCGAGAATGTGACACGGTTTCAACCAGGAGATGAGGTCTTCGGCGAGTGTATTCGTGGCTATCAGTGGCACAACGGCGGCGCCTTTGCCGAGTACGTGCCAGTTCCCGAAGACGTCCTGGCGCGCAAGCCCGACAACATCACGTTCGAACAGGCCGCGGCCGTGCCAACCTCTGGATCGATCGTCCTGCAGAATCTTCCGAATAAGGGACGGTTGCAGCCAGGCCTGAGTGTGTTGGTCAATGGCGCCGGCGGTGGTGTTGGCGCCTTCGCCATGCAGGTTGCCAAAGCGTACGGAGCTCGCGTAACCGGCGTCGACGATACGGAGAAGCTGGACATGGTCCGTTCGCTTGGCGCAGACCGGGCCATCGACTACACCGAAGAGGACTTCACCCAAAGTGGTTGTCGCTACGACCTGATCTTCGATATTCCCGGGAACCATCCGTTTTCGGATTGTCGACGTGTTCTCGCCCCCAACGGGAAATACGTGCTCATCGGGCACGATCGCTTCGGTAAGGGGGCCGGACGCTGGTTCGGAAGCATCCCCCGTGTCCTCAAACTGGTCGCGCTCTCCCCTTTTATCAGCCAGCTTCCGACCCCGAACTTCTCGATGCCGGACAAGAAGAACCAGATGGTCTTTTTGAACGATCTCCTCAAGAGCGGGAAGCTCACACCGAACATCGACCGTACGTTTCCGCTGAGCGAAGTCCCCGAAGCCATTCGGTATCTGGAAGAGGGACACGCCCAAGGGAAAGTCGTCATCACCGTTTGAGGCGTTGGGGAGGCGCTGCTCACGGGCTGGCTCTTGTGGAAAGGCGTGAGGCTTCGGAGGCTGCTCCCTCGCTCCAGAGAGGAGACCAGGCTTCAGGCCTGGGCTCGACGGTCGGATCAGGGAACTCTTGACGAAGGACCCGCAGGAGTTCCCTGGACCAAGTCGCTACACCAGGATGAGTATGCCGATGACGAGCAGGACGACGCCGAGGACGATGGAGGCGGCGCCTCCCACGCCGAGCCAGAGGGCGGTCTTGCCGAGGCTTTGTGTGTGGGCTTCTTCCGAGCGGTGGCTGACGACGAAGCGGTGGCCCTCTTCGCCGGACTGTGGGGCTCCGATCACCCCTCCCTCCTGCACGGTGCCGAGTACGTAGACCGAATCATCGACGGGAAGGATGCTCTCGGTGTAGCGGTAGCCGATGGTGCGCTCGCCGCCGCCGAGGTTGACGGTCATTCCGCCGAGTGAGAAGGAGCCCTCGTTGCCCACGTTCCTGTCAAAGCGGTTCACCATCTGGCGAGCATCGACCTCGGCGCCTTCCGCGTGTACCCCCACAAAGCCGCTGTCGTCCTCCACCATGAATGGCGCGAACTGCACGTTCTGGGCGATTATCTCCGAGCGCCGGTCCGAGCCCACGTCGTTGTCGTCGTCGTCTCTCTCCAGGTATTCGCGTATCACGGTAGCCGAGTAGTAGGCGCAGGTCTTCTCGGCCATCTCGCTCGTAAGGGGCTCATCGCAGCGTACCGTCCCCTTGACCTCGACCAGCGTTCCAGGCGCGATGCTGGCGACATCCGAGGCGTTGGAGGTCTCGGTCTGGCTCATGATGGCGGACTTCTGCTTGGTCCTGTTTCGGAAGTAGAGCAGCACGCCGCCCGCGACAAGGAAAATAACAGCGAACAGCAACAGGATCAGAAACGCTACCATCTAGCCCCCTTTTTCTTCTCGCCGACAGATCTTGATCTTTCGACTCTACTACGCCCGCATGCTCCCATGCAAGACCAAAATCATGCTGACAAACGGAAGCCGAAGGCTGCAGCGTGCTGACAAGCGACCAGAGGGAGCGTGCTGACAAGGCGCATGCAAGGCGCCGTGCTACAAGAGCAGCAACGTCAGAAGGCCAATGTAGAGCATCGCGGCTGCGCCTACGATGATGCCGAACCCCAGGTTGCGTCTTGGTCCGATCTCCAGTGGATGTAAGCCCGTCAGACGCGAGAGCATGGTTACGGCGCTCGAGAAGGGGGTGAGCAGGAGCGTGGACTGGGCGCCGAGAAGGAGGGCAGCGGCCCACAGCGCCGGGGCCGGGCCGCCGTCGAGGGGGAATGCGGCGTTCAGCAGGAGCACCATCGGGATGACGTGGATACCAGCGACGAACCCGAGGGCCATGATGAGCGCCAGCGCGGGTGCGACCAGGACGGTGGGCAGGGCAGATAGCAGCGCACCGAGCGGCGCGAGGGCGCCGAGGGCTTGCAGGGAGAGTATGAGGATACCAGCCGACCCGAACAGGGTGAACTCGGCGTGAGAGGACGCGAGAGATCCTCGCGTCTCCCGTCCGAGCCGAGCCATTGGCGACGTCCTCCTGGCCAGCACGGCCGCTAGACCCGCGATCAGGAGCACGATGACAGCGACCGTCACGGCGATCGCCGACGTAAGGGGAAGCACAGGAAACATCACGTTGACCAGCGCCACGGATGCGACGAGCAGTACTGGGTAGAGGAGGACGGCAGCCGCCCCCCTGTCAAGCGGCGCCTGGGATATCTCCTCCACCTCACCCCCAGCCCTCTGGGCGAAGAACAAAGTCCCGGCGAGGCCGAGGAGCACGAAGGGGAGCGTAACGGTGAGGAGCTTCGGGTACGAGACGCCGGTCAGCACTATGGTCGTAGCCGTCAGGACGTTCAGGTTGGTCCACAGGGGCGCGAACGAGAAGGTTCGTCCCGCCCACTTCAGGGCTTCGAGGCGTTCTTTGGGTGCGGAGCGGCCCGTGATCACATCTATGAGGACGAACGCCCCCACGTCGAGAACGGCACCGAGGACGTGCCCGAGAGCCCCCGCCGTCGCCTTGATGCTCACGCCCCTGCGGGTCAGGGCCGCCATGAGCGCCCGGATCTGGACCTCGTAGCGGGCAGCCCGGATCGGAAACCCTGCGATGCTGAGGACAAGCAACACAGCCACTATCCCAAAATACGTTGGCAAGCCCCGATAAAAATCCGCGAATTCAAACCGTCCCGTGATAATAACCGCGGCCAGCGCCGCGAAGGCGACCAGGGAGAAGACCCTGTGGAAGGCGCTCGACCAGGGCACGGAGAGCACGAACAACACCGCGCCTACTCCTAGAACGAGGTCAGTCCCGAAGAAGTCCGGCGCGAACGTGTACCAGGCATACCCGGCCAGGAATACGACGCCGAGCACGGGACGCAGAGCGTCCACAAGTGACCTCACGCTCCCCCTCGTCTTATCGGTGTTCCCTCTTACCTCGACCCCGCTTTGTGGTCGCCAGAATGTAGTCTTCGACCACGATTCTAGAGCATCGGCGCGACGCCAGCGGGGTCCGCTGCGGTAACCTCTGGCGTGCAGGCCAACGGAAGGGACAACGGGTGACAGCGAACGGGAGCAACGGAGCGGGTACGGTGGAGCTGGGAGATCTCACGGTAGGGCGCTTTGGCTTCGGGGCAATGCGCCTGTGTGGGCCTGGCATCTGGGGCGAGCCCGAAGATGCGGGGTCAGCAGAGGCCGTGCTGCGAAGGGTGGTCGAGATGGGGATCAACCTCATCGATACGGCCGACGCCTACGGCCCCGAGGTGAACGAGCGTCAGATCTCCTCTGCCCTCCACCCCTATCCCGATGACCTGGTGATCGCCACGAAGGGCGGCCTGGTCCGTCCCGGACCGGGACGCTGGGAGCCGAGCGGAAGTCCGGAGCACCTGCGCGAGGCGTGCGAGGGGAGCCTGCGCCGCCTCAAGCTGGATACGATAGACCTCTACCAGTTGCACCGCCCCGACCCAAGGGTCGCCTTCGAGGACTCCGTGTGGGCCCTGGCCCAGCTA
Organism: Rubrobacterales bacterium; assembly: GCA_038199875.1. Classification (GTDB taxonomy): domain Bacteria; phylum Actinomycetota; class Rubrobacteria; order Rubrobacterales; family Rubrobacteraceae; genus Rubrobacter_D. Next base: position 96,314 of record JBBPYN010000015.1, on the reverse strand, counting down.
CGCGACGAGGGTAAGATCAGGCACGTCGGCCTCTCCAACGTGGGCGTGAGAGAGCTCGTGATGGCGCTGGATATCGTGCCCATCGTCTCCGTCCAGAACCGCTACAACCTGACCGACCGTTCCTCTGAGGCGGTGATCGAAACCTGCGAGAGGGAGGGTGTCACGTTTATCCCCTGGTTCCCGCTGGCGACGGGCAAGCTCGCCAGCCCTGGCGGGGATCTCGACGAGATCGCCACCCGCCACGACGCCACACCAGCTCAGGTGGCCCTCGCCTGGCTTCTCGCGAGATCCCCCGTAATGCTCCCCATCCCGGGCACGTCCTCGGTCGAACACCTCGAAGAGAACGTCGCAGCCACGGGGCTAGAACTCTCCGACGAAGAGATCGCGACGCTCTCGGGTTAGCGCCGGAAACAGACGTTCGCACAATATAATTCCCTTCAACGTCACAGGAGGGAGCACATGCTGGGATTGCCCAGAACGAGAGGACAGATAGGCATGACCGCGTTTCTGGCGGTTCTGCTCGCCCTCCTGTGCGCGGCCTGCGGGCCGACCAGCGAGGGGGGAGGGGATGGTGGCGACCCAGAGCCGATCACTATCGGAGGAGAGAAGACCGATGAAAGTACACGCTCCGGGGGGGGTTCCGTCGAGCGGATCGCAGTTAGCACCCTGGCCACGGACCTGGAGGTACCCTGGTCTTTCGCGTTCTTGCCCGATGGGGACGCCCTCGTCACCGAGCGCGACTCGGGGAGGCTTCTCAGGGTGAATCCCTCCGGTGAGGTGAAGGAACTCCAGACGCTGCCCGAGGGCGGCTCTGGGGAAGGTGGGCTTCTCGGCGTCGCCGTCTCTCCTGACTACAGGGAGGACCGCTACGTCTACGCCTACTATACGACGGATAGGGACAACCGGGTCGTCAGGTTCCGCATCGGCGAGAAGCCCGAGCCTTTATTGACGGGCATCCCCGTCAACTCGTATCACGACGGCGGTAGGATCAAGTTCGGACCAGACGGCATGCTGTACATCAGCACGGGAGACGCCGGCGACTCCGGGAACTCCCAGGACCGTAACTCACTAGGAGGTAAGATCCTGCGCATAGAACCGGACGGCTCCATCCCCAGGGACAACCCGTTCCCAGGCAATCCCGTCTACTCCTACGGTCACCGCAACGTGGAGGGACTGGCGTGGGATGCTCAGGGCCAGTTGTACGCGAGCGAGTTCGGCGAGAACACCTGGGACGAGGTCAACAGGATAGAGGCGGGGAACAATTACGGCTGGCCCGAGGTCGAGGGCAAGGGAGGCGAGGACCTGGGCTATGTCGACCCCGTCACCGTCTGGCCCACCTCGGAAGCCTCACCGAGCGGGGCGGAGATCCTGGTCGGAGGGGCGATCCCGCAGTGGGAGGGCGACCTCTTCGTGACCGCCCTCAAGGGCCAACGGCTCTGGCGTCTGGAGTTGAACGGTAGGGGCGAGGTCACGGGTAGAGAGAAGCTACTCGACGGTGAGGTCGGCAGGGTGCGGGATGTCGTGCAGGCGCCCGATGGGTCTCTCTGGGTCTCTACCTCCAACCGCGACTCTTACGGAAGCCCGGTCAGCGAGCAGGACGACCGTATCCTGCGCCTCGCGCCCACCGGAGAATAGAATGGGTACCGTGGAGGACACGCAGAGAACCACGCGGGACGCCTACCCGGCTGACCTCGCCAACTTCGTAAGGGAGCGGTGGGACGAAGAGAGGGACGGTCCGCTGCCCGAGTTGGGTACGTTGGAGAACTTGATCTCGGTCTGCTACCAGGCCAGTCTGCTGCAAGAAGAAGAGCGAGCCGTAAAGTTCAGGGTGATCCTCTGCGCCCCCGACCGACTTCCGCCGAACGAAGGGCCGCCAGGCGGAGTACACAGGCTGGAGTTCCCCGAGCCAAGGCCGTTCGACATTCAGGAGATAAGGCGGCTCTCACCCGCCGCCGACTACTATCGCTCGCTCATCGGGATCTGCGTAGACGAAGAAGGGAGCTTACGGATCTGGGGTCTCGTCCACTCAGGGCCGAGGTGGTTGAGGGAGGGCCAGGGCGGGAGGGATGCCCCCCCGCCCCTGCCGCGGGTCCTGATCCTCCGCGTACACGGCCCTGGACGCATCGCCGCCGATGTCGGCCTCGAGGCACTCTGCAAGCTGGACGAAGGCAGGCTCTCTGACGTCTCGATGGACGTGTTCCGTTCGCTCTGGCTACCAGCTTCCTTCGCGCCGGTAAGGGAGGAGCTCGCGGAGATCCACGCCGGCCTCAGGGATCAGGAGCGCAAGAAGGGGGAGGTGTGGGCCCGCCTCGACAACGACATCACCCGCGTGATAGGACAGCACACGATCAAACGTATTATCTCCGCCGTCAGGGACTCCCACCACGGAGGTACCATGGTCATCGTCCCGCCAGACCTGGCCGACGACATTATCGAGGGCCACTACGTCTCCCTCAAATACAGGTTCGTCGACTCAGAGCCGCGCAGGCGCTTCCGCACGCTCATCGTCGACGTGATGAGCGAGCTGGCCCGGTCCTACGCCGGCACTCCGGCCAGGGACCCCGTCGGCTGGGACGACTACGAGGCGAGCGGCGACACGAGCCTCTCCCTGTTGGACGAGGCGATCTTCGAGGTGGCGCACGTCATCGCGGGCCTCACCGCCGTGGACGGGGCAGTAGTAATGACCCAGCGCTTCGAGGTACTCGGCTTCGGGGGTGAGATCTCGGGCGAACTCCCCGCCGTCGAGACGGTCGCAAGGGCAATCGACGTCGAGGGCGAAGTCGCCGTCGAAGAGTCGGCCGAAGGCGTAGGAACCCGCCACCGCTCCGCATATCGCCTGTGCAAAGAACTAAGCCGAGTCATAGCCGTAGTTATCTCCCAGGATGGCAACGTGCACTTCATCAAGTGCAAGGACGACGCCGTCACCTACTGGGATCAGGCGTAGGAAGGCGCTTCGCGTCTTTCGGCACGCTTCGGCCTAAAGGCCTCCGCTTGTCAGCACGCCGCTTGCAGCGCCTTGTCAGCACGCTCCCTACTGTCGCTTTCAGCACGCCTGCTTCGCAGGCTTGTCAGGTGGTCATGACGAGTCCGTTTGGAGAAAAACGCGGCCGGCCTGTGGCACGCGTAAGGCCTCCCGCACCTGTCATTCCCGCGAAAGCGGGAATCCACGGGTAGTGTAGGAGACCCGTGGGCGAAGGTGGGCTACGTCGAGAGGCTGGCAATTGCCCAGGCTCGATATCAGCCTGAAGCAGGTTCTACGGTCGCGGACATCGAGCCTTTGCAATGCGGGATCATCGGGTCTGGGCCGAAGGACTGGATCTGGTCGCGCTTGAGTTCGGCTTGCTCGAGGTTGGTGGTCGCGACGACGACCCGTCCTTTCGCGTCGACCTCCTGCGCCATCTCGTAGCCCTTTTCTATGGAGTGCCCGAATACCTTCTTTAGCATCAGGATGACGTACTCGTAGCTGTGATCGTTGTCGTCGAGCAACACCACGTTGTAAGGCGGCAGGCCTTCGATCTTCTGCTCTTGCTTCTCCGCCGGAAGGACGAAAGTACCAGTCACTGTCGAATCTCCGTTTCATACCGATACCGGTCGATCACTGTCGGGCGGGGCATGACACCAGACCGCTTTTCCCTACTCCCAACTCGCCATTCTCTACTCCCTGCGAATCCGGATGGATTCGCTATCAACGGCCCTTCCACTCAGGCTTGCGCTTCTCCAGGAATGCGCAAATTCCCTCCTGGGCGTCGGCGAAGGAGGCGTTGAAGGACATGATCTCCTTGGTGTACGCGTAGGCCTGTTCGGTGGGCATCTCGCTCTGACGGTAGAAGGCCTGCTTGCCGACGCCAACCACCAGCGGGCTTGACTCGGCGATCTTTTCAGCCAGAGATCGCGTCTCACCTTCGAGGTCCTCGGCCGAGATCACCCTGTTGATGAGGCCTTCTGAGAGGGCTTCTTCGGCGGAGATGAACTCGCCCGTGAGGAGCATCTCCATGGCCTTCTTCTGGCCGATGGCACGAGAAAGCGCGACCATCGGGGTGGAGCAGAACAGCCCGATACGCACACCAGGCGTGGCGAACCGAGCCTCCTCAGAAGCCACCACGAGGTCGCAGGTGGCGACGACCTGGCAACCGGCGGCGGTGGCGACGCCGTGGACCTGGGCTATTACGGGCTGCGGTATCCCCTGAATGGTCTCCATCAACTCGCAGCAGACGTCAAAGAGGTGACGGTAGAAGTCCGGCTCGCGCCCGACCATTTCCGAAAGGTCGTGCCCAGCGCAGAACGCGGGCCCCTCGCCGCGCAGGATGACGACCGAGAGATCCTTACTCTCACCGATCTCTTTGAAACAGGAGATCAACTCCCGCATGTGCTCGAGCGAGAGCGCGTTGCGCTTGTTCGGACGGTTCATCGTCACGTAGGCGACAACATCGTCCCGCTCGAAAAGTATGTGTTCGTAGGTCCTCTCGGCTTCGATCATGGCGACTCCTCTAATTGACCTTCTTCTCGCTATTCTCCCACTCCTTGTCGCGCAATACGAACTTCTGGACCTTGCCCGTCGAGGTCTTGGGCAACTCGCCGAACTCGACGGCGGCCGGTGCCTTGAAGCGTGCGATGTGCTCTTTGCAGAAGTCTATTATCTCCTCCCCGGTCGCCTCCTGCCCCTTCTTGAGCACGACAAACGCCTTGGGGCGCTCGCCCCACTTCTCGTCGGGGATGGCGACCACCGCGGCCTCCATGACGGCGGGATGTCGCGAGACGACCTGCTCCACCTCGATGGTCGAGATGTTCTCGCCGCCAGAGACGATGATGTCCTTGTTCCTGTCCCTGATCTCCACGTACCCATCCGGGTGCCACACCGCCACGTCGCCGGAGTGGTACCAGCCGCCCTCGAAGGCCTCCTCAGTGGCCTCCTCGTTCTCGAAGTATCCCTTGGCGACCATGTTGCCGTGCATGACGATCTCACCCATCGTCTCCCCGTCGCGCTCCACGTCCTGCATGTTCTCGTCCACCACGCGCACGAGGTCGGCGGTCGTGTAGCCCTGGCCCTGGCGCGACATGAGCCGCGCCCGCTCGTCCATCTCCAGCTCCTCCCACTCGGGATGGACCCCGCTCGTCGTCATCGGACCGTAGGTCTCGGTGAGGCCGTAGATGTGCATCGGACGGATGTTCAGCTCTAGCAGGCCGCTGAGCAGGGTGGGGGAGGGCGGGGCACCCGCTATGGCGGCGGTCACGGGCGTCTCAAGCGGGTGTGCGGCTTCCTCGTTGACTATCCCGATCTGGACCGTCGGGGCGGCGCAGTAGTGTGTAATCCCCTCTTGCTCGAAGAGCTCCCAGATGCGCGGAGGCTCGACCTTCCTGAGGCACACGTGCGTTCCCGAGACGGCCGTGACGGCCCATGGATACGTCCACCCGTTGCAGTGGAACATGGGTAGGGTCCAGAGATACCTGGTCTCGTAACCCATCCCGATCTCGACGGCGTTGCCTAGAGCACTTAGATACGCTCCCCTGTACGTATACATGACGCCCTTCGGTTGGCCTGTCGTTCCCGAGGTGTAGTTGATGGAGATGGTCTCTTCTTCGTCCTCCAGCACGTCGGGCGCCGGCTCCGGCGAGCCTTCTGCCAGGTAGTCCTCGTAAGGGTCGCCCTCTTCCCCCGTGTCGTCGATGCGGACCTGCTCGACCTCGCTGTCCACGTCCGCGAGCAGCCCTTCGAGTTCGGCGTCCACGAAGACCATCTTCGCCCCCGAGTGCTCGACGATGTAGGAGACCTCGTCCTTGCCGAGGCGGGTGTTGATGGCTACGAGCACGAGCCCCGCGGCTGGCACACCGAAGTGGGCCTCCAGCATGGGCGGCGTGTTTGGACACAGGAAGGCGACACGGTCGCCCTTCTGCAGCCCCGCATCCCGCAGCCGCGAGGACAGGCGGTTTACGCGCTCCTCCAACTCGCCGTAGGAGTAACGCCGGTCGCCGTAGACGACGGCGGTCTTCTCCGGGAACATGTAGGCGCTGCGCCTGAGGAAGCTGACCGGCGTAAGCTCGCTGCGGTAGACCTTCTCGCTCATGAATCGCTCCTTTTGTATCTCCCCGGCCAAGTATATAGGCCCGAGCGCTGTTCCTGCCACGGCAAGCCCGCGTTGGGCAAAGCGGCTAATATTCGGGCTTGCTGCCGCCTCTGAGCAGAAGGAGAAAGATGAACACCCCGGAGAGACACCGTTTGGAGCGCCATGCCCGCCGCATCGAGGAGTTGAGGCTCTGGCGTAACGCTTACGAAAGCCGGATCGACGACTGGCGGTTCGTCGCTGGAGAGGGTAAAGCGCACGACCTCAGGCCCGGCGACTTCTGGCCGGAGATCGGCATCCCGGTTCGGCTCTCGTCCCGCAAGAAGGTGCCCGAGGAGTGGACTGGCCTCCCTGTGGAGCTGGAGCTCTGGCTCGGCGGCGAGGGGTTCGTGGGGATCTCGGCGGGAGGGAGGCGGACGGCGGGCGGCCTCAACCCTTTTCACCGGACCTTCCCCGTGCTGGACGAGGCCAGGGGCTGGGAGGAGGTCGAGATCGAGGCCGAGGTCGTCTCGAAGGGCATGTTCGGCTCGAACGTGTCCGAGCCGCGCCTGGAGTTGGCGCGGCTGGTCGTGCCGCAGACGGAGGTGCGGGCGCTGGAGAGGGACCTCTCGGCCGTCTTCGAGGCCTGCGTCGCGCTCGACGACCACGAGGCGGTGCCGCGCCTGCTCGACGCGCTCGACGCTGCCACGGCGGTCCTTTCTACGGCCTGGCCTACCGCCACGGACGTGACCCTGACTCGCTACCTGGAAGGCTACGCCAGGCCCGTGGGGGACGCGGCGAGTAGCCTGCCGCCGACGTATGCCGAGAAGCTCGTCGACATCAACCGGCACCTTGGCGAGCCGTGGAGCCTGCCGCCAACCCCAGGACCATTGGCCCCGTTGCCGGAAGAGGCGATGGAGGCGGTGCGCGGAGCGCGAAAGGTGCTGAGGGTCCGTCTCGGGCGGATCAAGGAGGAGTATCCGCCCGTCGGACGGCTCGCGCTCACGGGCCACGCGCACCTGGATCTCGCGTGGCTCTGGCCCGTTGCGGAGACGCGGCGCAAGGCCAGGCGCACGTTCGCGAGCGTCCTCGGCCTGATGGACCGCTACGAAGACTTCGTCTTCAACCAGTCCTCGGCCCAGCTGTACCGCTGGATCGAGGACGACGACCCCGCGCTGTTCGGTCGAATACAAGAGCGGGTCAAGGAGGGCAGGTGGGAGCCGGTCGGAGGCTCGTGGGTTGAGCCTGACTGCCAGATCCCCTCCGGCGAGTCCTTCGTGCGCCAGCTCTTCTACGGCCAGCGCTATTTTCGGGACAGGTTCGGCCTCCGGTCGACCGTCGCCTGGTTCCCCGACACCTTCGGCTACTCGCCAGGCATCCCTCAGCTCTTGCGCGGCGTGGGACTCTCCGGGTTTTTCACCTACAAACTCAACTGGAACGAGACCAACGACTTCCCGCACGACCTGTTTGTCTGGGAGGGAATAGACGGCACCCGCGTCCTCACGCACACCTTCGAGAACCCGGGTACCGACTACAACGGCGACATCGCCCCGCGCGACGTGCTCGGAACCTGGAGCAATTTCGGGGGCAAGCGCTACCATAACGAGAGCCTGTTCTCCTTCGGCTGGGGCGACGGCGGCGGGGGCCCGAGCGAGGAGATGCTCGAGAACTTCGCCCGGCTTCGAGACTTCCCCGCGATGCCTCGCTTGAGGATGGCCCGCGTGGACCCCTTCTTCGCCGCGCTTCCTGAGGACGCGGTGCCGAGGTGGGTCGGCGAACTCTACCTGGAACTGCACAGGGGTACCCTCACATCCCAGGCGAGGGTCAAGAAGCTCAATCGTGAGGCGGAGCACCGGCTGCAAGAAGCCGAAGCCTTCGCGACGCTCGCGGCGCAACGAGGCGCCGCGTACCCGATGGAGGAGCTGGAGCGGCTCTGGAAGACAGTGCTCCTCAACCAGTTCCACGACATCTTGCCGGGAAGCTCGATCTCCGAGGTCTACCAAGACACCCATTGCGAATTCGAAAACGCCGTCGCGGCAGCCGGAGAATTGCGCGACCATGCGCTGCTGGAACTCGCGGGAGATAGCTCTGGCCCTGCGAGTGGCGCGATCGTGGCCAACGCCGCCCTGCATCCGAGGCCGCTCACCGCCGTCTTGCCAGGGACCGGCGTCAGGGCGGTCGTCGCCCCAGACGGCGAACCTCTCCCCACCCAGAGTATCGTGGGGGGACTCCTGGTACACGCCCCCGGCCGCATGGTCCCGGCCCTGGGATGGATGTCGGTGGACCTCCAGGACGAATCCCCGGCCTATGCTCCGGGTCCGGAGACGTCGGGCGTCCGGGTGGATGGCACGTCCATCGAGAACGAGTTTCTGCGGGTTGAGATCGGCGCCGACGGCAGCCTGCGCGGCGTCTACGACAAGGTGGCGAAACGAGAAGTCCTGGAAGGCCGGGGCAACCTGCTCTTCGCCTACGCGGACAAGCCCCCGAACTGGGACGCCTGGGACGTCGAGATGGGCTACGAAGCAGAGGGTGCGGAGATTCCCGGCGCGGAAAGCGTAGAGGTGGTGGAGCGGGGGCCGTTGCGCGCGGCGGTGCGCGTCGAGCGGCGTTTTCGCGGGTCCAGGATCTCGCAGACCTACCTCTTGCTCGCCGGCTCGCGACGCCTGGACTTCGAGACGCGTGTTGAGTGGCACGAGCGGCAGGTGCTCCTGCGGGCGCTGTTCCCGGTGAGCGTCCGTTCACACGAGGCGACCTTCGAGACCATGTACGGTGTCGTGAAGCGCCCCACCCACCGCAACACGTCCTGGGACGAGGCGCGTTTCGAGGTCTGCGCGCACCGTTTCGCCGACCTCTCCGAGCCGGGCTACGGTGTTGCCCTTCTCAACGACGGCAAGTACGGCCACAGCGCCAGGGACAACGTCTTGGGCATCAGCCTGCTCCGCGGCCCGCTCTACCCCGACCCGCTGGCCGACGAGGGCGAGCACAGCTTCACCTACAGCCTCTTCCCGCACCCAGGGGACTGGACCGAGGCCGGGGTAACCGGGGAAGCCCTCTCTCTCAACAGCCCGCTCGTCGTCAAAACGGGCGTGCCGGAGCCAGCCGAGTACGGGCTCCTCGAAACCGAGGGCCTCGAGCTCGCGCTCGGGAGCCTCAAGGTCGCGGAGGAAGGTAAAGGTATGATACTACGCCTCTACGAGCCGCACGGCGCCCGCGGCGAATGTACGCTCCGTCTTGCCCGCCGCCCAGAGAGCGTCGAACGCACCAACCTTCTCGAAGAGCCCGAGGAGCAGCTGGAGGTACGTGAAGGTACCGTGCGCCTCACGGTAAGGCCCTTCGAGGTGGTTACGCTGCGCGTCGAGTTGGGCAAAGAGTAGTATTAGAGGGAAAACGAAGAGAGGGGCGAAGTATGGAATACCGTCGTTTGGGGCGTCTGGGACGCGAGAACTCCGTACTGACCTTCGGTGGGGCTGCGCTCGCTGAGGCAAGCGAGGAGGACTCGGACAGGGCTATTCAGAGGGCGCTGGACGCCGGCGTAGACCATTTCGACACGGCGGCAGATTATGGGGATTCCGAGCTGCAGTACGGACGTTGGATGGGCGAGATCAGGGACCGCATCTTCCTCTCCACAAAGACCGGCCTGCGCGAGAAGGACGCGGCGAAGCGTCAGATCCACGCTTCTCTAGAACGGCTGCGAGTGGATAACGTCGACCTGCTTCAGCTCCACGCCGTTGGCGACCTCGAAGACCTCGACCGTGCCACTGGCACTGACGGCTCCCTGGAAGCCGCCATCGAAGCCAGAGAAGAGGGACTAGTAGGTGCCATCGGCATCACGGGCCACGGTAACGAGGCCCCTGCGACCCACCTCGAAGCCCTCAGGCGCTACCCATTCGAGACGGTCCTGACGCCATGGAACTACATCCTCTCCACGGACGAGGACTACCGCGCTGATTACGAGGCGCTCGTCGAAGAGGTGGCGCGCCAGGACGCGGGGCTCCTGATCATCAAGACCATCTCGCGCCGCAACTGGCCCGAGGGCGGGGCGGACGGGCAGAGATACACAACCTGGTACGAACCCTTCGACCGGCAGGAGTACATAGACGCCGCCGTCTCGTGGGTACTCTCCCACGACGAGGTTACCGGGCTCGCCATGGCGGGTGACGTAAACCTCGCCCCGATGATGCTGGAGGCGGAAGGGCATCGGATGTCGCGCGAGGAGGCCGAAGAGGTCCTCTCCAGTGCCCCAGATTACTCCTCCCCGTTCATCTCGATGCCGATTTAGGTTTCATGCCCCTAACCCGCTACCTGCTTGACGGCCACGGTGGTACGGTTCCAGAAGACGCCGGACGAAACGTCCTCTCGGGTGGTCCCGGAAAGGACTACCTCTACGGCCACAGCAAGCTCGTTGGGGGCAGGGGCGACGATTACATCACCGGCTATGCCAGGAACTACGAAACGACAGACGAGGGGCCAAGGGGTATCCTGGGCGGTCCTGGGTTCGACCAAATCAGGTCCGAAGGAACCACGAACGATACCATCTACATCTCGGACGGGGAGCGCGATACGGTCAAGTGCGGAGGTGGCACGGACACGGTCTACTTCGACAAAGGCATAGACAAGTTCGTGATCAACAGCAGCTGCGAGAACCGCATCCCCAAAACTCCCAGATAATAGGTTAGGGAACCAACGTCAAGCGCCTCACCAGCGGAAATGGTGCGGGCCGAAGTCCGCGTTGTAGTAGGGGACGGTTGCCCGTCCAGGGGGCGCGACGGCGTCGAGGCGCTCGTGGTCGTTTTCGTCGAGGTTGACCCCGAGGGCGCCCAGGTTGTCTTCGAGCTGCTCCATCGTGCGCGGCCCGATGATGGGGCTCGTGACGCCCGGCTTGTCCTTGCACCAGGCAAGGGCGACCTGCCCAGGGGTGCAGTCGTTTTCGTCGGCTATGGCCTGCACCGTTACGAGGACGGCGAAGGCTTCGTCCGTGAAGTGGTTGCGGCCGAGGCGCCTCGGTTCAAGGCCGTAGCGGCTGTCTTCGGGGGACTGACTCTCGTCGCGCGTGTACTTGCCCGTGAGGAAGCCGCCGGCGAGGGGGGACCATGGGATCAGGGCTGTCCCGTAAGTCTGCGCGAAGGGGACCAGCTCGCGCTCGACGCGCCGGTCGAGGAGGTGGTAGGGGGGCTGCTCGGTGACGAAGCGGTTAAGCCCGAGCTCCTTCGCGGCCCATAGCGCCTCGACGAGTTGCCAGGCGGCGTAGGTCGAGGTGCCGACGTAGCGCACCTTTCCGGCCCGGATCAGGTCGTCAAGGGCCCGCAACGTCTCGTCGATCGGCACCTCGGAGCTCGGGCGGTGGATCTGGTAGAGGTCCACGTGGTCAACCCCGAGACGCCTGAGCGACGCCTCGCACTGCTCGATGATGTGGCGACGGTGGTTGCCCGACGCGTTTGGGTCCTCATCGTCCATCGGCATGCGCACCTTGGTCGCGAGCACGATCGAATCGCGCTTGCCGTTCCGTTCGAGCGCCTTCCCAACGGCCACCTCGCTCGCACCCCTGCTGTACACGTTCGCCGTGTCGAGGAAGTTGATCCCGGCGTCGATGGCGCGGTCGATGATATCCGCCGAGTTCTCCTCACCAGTCCTGCCCCCGAACATCATGCACCCGAGGCATAGCTCGCTGACCTTCACGCCTGTCCTTCCGAGGTTCCTGTACTCCACGCTTCACTCCTTCAAAGTAGACGTACACCTATTCAACAGGTGGCACGGTACCGGCGCAACCTCGACGGTTTGCTTCTGGGCATCGTAATGTGTAGCATCGCGCCCTGTACCCACAATCCCGGTGGGGGCTTAGAAAGGGACGAGTACGACCCGCAACGAACACAGATGGCGCCCTGTTGGATCGGCTACCTTTGTGCCCTGGCGCACGGTGACCCGGACCGACGAAAACCGTCTCGGGGGGCTGTCATGAAGGCGGTCCGGTGGGGTATTCTCGGGACCGGCGCCATCGCGAGGCAGTTTGTGGATGGCCTTGGCTCTCTACCCGAGGCCGAGGTGCTCGCCGTCGGCTCCCGCTCCGAAGTCTCCGCCGCCGGGTTCGCCGACGAAAGAGAGATCCCACGCCACTACGCCGCCTACGAGGACCTGGCCGAAGATCCTGACGTTGACGTCGTCTACGTTGCGACGCCCCACCCCTTCCACGCCGAGAACGTCGAACTATGCCTCCGGGCCGGCAAGGCCGTGCTCTGCGAGAAGCCCTTTACCGTGAACGCCGCCGAGGCCGAGAGGGTGGTAGGGCTTGCCAGGGAAAAGGGGCTCTTCCTCATGGAGGGCATGTGGACCCGGTTCTTCCCGCTGATGAACGAGGTGAGGCGGCTTGTCTCTGATGGAACCATCGGAGAGATGAGGATGCTTAACGTGGACTTCGGTTTCAGGGCGGATCTCGACCCCGCCTCCAGGCTCTTCGATCCCACGCTCGGCGGGGGAGCCTTGCTCGATGTCGGGGTCTACTGCGTCTCTTTGGCCTCGATGGTCCTTGGGCGGTTTTCGGGGGCGGCTGGACTATCTCATCTCGGGGAGACCGGCGTTGACGAGCAGGCCTCCATCGTTCTCCAGCACGAAGGTGGAAGGCTCGCAAACCTCTCGATCGGGATCAGGACCGAGACCCCTCAGGAGGCGACCATCATGGGGACCGCTGGATACGTCAGGATCCACAGCCCCTGGTGGCGCCCGACGTCCATGACGATCTCCAGACCCGGTCGGGAGGACGAGACCGTCGAGGCACCTGTCTCTGGCAACGGCTTTGGCTACGAGGCCGCCGAGGTAATGTGGTGCCTCGAGCGTGGCGAGATGGAGAGTACCGTCATGCCGCTTGACGAGACGATATCGGTAATGAGGACGATGGATAGGATACGCGCGGCGTGGGGCCTCGAGTATCCCGGCGAGGAGGTAGTCTCTTGAATTACGCCGCGCCCCTGGCAGCGGGGGCGCTAAGCTGTAGGAGCGGGTCCGCCAGAAAGTTGTGGAACCAGGAGGTTGGAACGTGGCCAGACCGGTAACGCTCTTCACGGGACAGTGGGCCGACCTGCCGCTGGAGGAACTGGCCAGAAAGTGCGGGGAATGGGGCTTCGACGGGCTCGAACTAGCGTGCTGGGGGGATCACTTCGACGTAGACAAAGCTCTATCGGAGGACGGCTACGTCGAGGGGAGATGGGAGATACTGCGCTCCAACGGCCTGAACTGCTGGTCCCTGAGCAACCACCTCGTCGGTCAGGCGGTCTGCGACCCTATAGACGGCCGGCACAAGGCGACTCTCCCGCCAGACGTGTGGGGTGACGGTGACCCGGAGGGAGTGAGGAGCCGAGCTGCCGAGAAGATCAAGTACACGGCGAGGGCCGCGGCCCGCTTCGGGGTGACGCAGGTCAACGGGTTTACCGGGTCGAGCATCTGGCATCTGCTCTACTCGTTCCCGCCCAACGACTTCGCCGAGATAGAGCGGGGCTACGAGGAGTTCGCGGAGCGGTGGAATCCGATCATCGACGTCTTCGACGAAGAGGGCGTAAGGTGGGGGCTCGAGGTCCATCCGACCGAGATAGCCTACGACTTCGTGACTACGCGCAAAGCGCTGGACGCAATTGGAAACAGAGAAGGGTTTGGGATCAACTTCGACCCGAGTCACTTCGCCCACCAGTTCCTCGACTCGGCCGCTTTCATCGAGGAGTTCGCTGACCGCATCTACCACTTCCACATAAAGGACAGCCGCAAGCGGTTGAACGGCCGAAGGAGCATACTCGGCGGGCATCTCGAATTCGGCAGTCCCGAGCGTGGCTGGGACTTCGTCTCCCCCGGCCACGGCGACGTGAACCTGGAGGACTGCATAAGGGCGCTGAACCGTATCGGCTACGAGGGTCCCCTCAGCATCGAGTGGGAGGACTCGGGGATGGACCGCGAGTACGGGGCGCGGGACGCCCTCGCGTTCGCGAGGCGCACGGACTTCGAGCCGTCGACGCAGGCCTTCGATGCGGCCTTCGCGAGGGAGGAGTAGGCGTGGAGAGGCGAGAGATCGGGGTCGGCCTCGTCGGCTACAAGTTCATGGGACGCGCCCACTCCAACGCCTACCGCCAGGTGGCCCGCTTCTTCGACGTCGACCCGGCCCCGAGGATGGCCGCGATCTGCGGCCGCGACGAGGCCGGCGTCAGGGAGGCCGCGGGCGCTTTAGGTTGGGAGTCATACGAGACGGACTACCGCAAGCTCGTGGCGCGAGACGACATCGGTCTCGTCGACGTCGTTACGCCGGGCAACACGCACCGTGAGATCGTGCTGACCGCCCTCGAAGCGGGCAAGCACGTACTCTGTGAGAAGCCGCTCGCGAATTCGCTCTCAGAAGCCCGCGAGATGCTCACAGCCGCCAGGAACGCGGGCACCGTCAACATGGTCTGCTTCAACTACAGGCGAGCCCCCGCGGTGCAACTCGCCAGGAAGCTTGTCGAAGACGGGCGGCTTGGTGAGATCAGGCACTGGCGGGCCACGTACTTGCAGGACTTCATCATGGAGCCGGATTTCCCCCTGATCTGGCGCCTCAAGAAAGAGGTCTCCGGCTCAGGCGCCCTCGGCGACATAGGCGCCCACATCGTTGACCTCGCCCACTTCGTCGTCGGCCCTATCTCCGAAGTGACAGGCATGACGGAGACGTTCGTCAAGGAACGTCCCCTGGAAGAGGCAAGCGGAGGGACCGATGTGGGGGAGGTGACAGTTGACGACGCAGCGGCCTTCCTGGCGCGCTTCGAGAACGGCGCGATAGGAACTTTCGAGGCCACGCGCTTCGCGGCCGGCCGAAGAAACCAGAACTCCTTCGAGGTGAACGGTTCAAGGGGCAGCGTGGCCTTTGATCTTGAACGAATGAACGAGCTCGAGGTGTTCTTCACCGACGATGAGCCAGACGTGCAGGGCTTCCGCACGGTCAGCGTGACGGAGCCGGATCATCCGTATTCGGGAGCCTGGTGGCCGCCTGGTCACATCCTTGGCTACGAGCACACCTTCGTACACACCATGAAGGACCTGATGGACGGTATAAAGGCGGGCGAGAGCCCGGCCCCGACCTTCGAGGATGGCTTCCGCTGCCAGGCCGTCCTCGACGCCGTCGAACGAAGCGCCGCGAGCGGCGAATGGACGAGGCCGGAGACGGAAAGGATATAGACTTGGCGGGCGAGCCGCGCGTAACCATCTGGAACGAGTACAGGCACGAAAAGAGCGACGAGAACGTCGCGGAGATCTACCCCGAAGGCATCCACGGTGCACTCGCTACCATGCTAGCGGAGGACGGCTTCGAAGTCCGCACGGCAACCCTCGACGAGCCCGAGCACGGGCTGACAGACGAGGTGCTCGATACGACCGATGTTCTCCTCTGGTGGGGGCACATGGCTCATGAGGAGGTCTCCGACGAGACGGTAGATAAGGTCCACGAGTGGGTGCTCGGCGGAATGGGCCTGATCGTCCTCCATTCCGGACACTTCTCGAAGGTCTTCAAGAAGCTCATGGGAACGACCTGCGACCTCAAGTGGCGTCATGACGACACGGAGAGGCTCTGGGTCGTCGCACCTGGGCACCCCATAGCACAGGGCCTGGGGGAGTACATAGAGCTCGAAGAGGAGATGTACGGGGAGCCCTTCGACGTTCCCCAACCCGATGAACTGGTCTTCGTAAGCTGGTTCGGTGGGGGAGAGGTCTTCAGGAGTGGGCTCTGCTACAGACGGGGACGGGGTAGGATCTTCTACTTCCGCCCCGGCCACGAGGAGAACCCCTCCTACCACAACCCTGACGTACGACTCGTCATAAGGAACGCTGTCCGCTGGGCCGCGCCCAGGCCCGGAGCGGCCCCTGTCTACGGGCATGTGGAACCGATAGAGTAAAGACCGAACCCCAGGAGGAGAGCTGTTTGGTACAAGAAATAACATTCGCAGAGCCCCTGCGCGCCGGGGTCGTCGGCCTCGGCTACGCGGGCGAGCAGCACCTCAAGAACTACGTGAGGGTGCCAGGCGTCGAGGCCGTCGCGCTCGCCGGGCTCGAAAGGGACCGCCTGCGCGAGCTCGGTGGGCGCTACGGGGTGCAAGATCTGTACACGAGTTGGGAGGATCTCGTCGCCCGAGACGACCTCGACATCGTGAGCATAGGTGCGCCGAACCACCTGCACGCGCCGATCGCCGTTGCCGCCCTCGAAGGTGGCAGGCACGTGCTCTGCGAGAAGCCCCTCGCGCGCAACGGCGCCGAGGCGCAGCGGATAGTAGACGCGGCGAGGGAGGCGGATCGCGCGGTACACATCGCCTTCACGCAGCGCGAACGGGGCGACGTGCAGGCGCTCAAGCGGCACGTGGAGGAGGGGAACCTCGGCAGGATCTACCACGCCAAAGCAACCTGGATGCGCCGCAACGGCATCCCCGGCATGGGTGGCTGGTTCACCAGCAAAGAGCTCGCCGGGGGCGGCCCGCTCATAGACCTCGGCGTGCACATGGTCGACATGGCCCTCTACCTTATGGGGGATCCCGAGGTCGAGAGTGTTAGCTGCGCCACCTACGCCGAGCTAGGCCCGCGCGGGCGTGGTGGCTGGCAGGGCAAGGGCCCGACGACGGGCGACAACCCATACGAAGTCGAGGACCTGGCGACGGCCTTCATCCGCCTCGCCGGCGGGGCGACGCTGAACCTGGAGGCCGGATGGGCCGTCTACCGCGAGTCTAGCGACGACTTCGGCGTCACCCTCTACGGCACCGACGGGGGCGCGGAGATGAAGGTCAGGAACTACGGCACGATCGATACCCTCCGCATCTACACCGACGTGGCCGGCGTGCCTGCGGTGGTAACCCCCGAGATCGAACCCCGCGAGGGGCACCTCGCCGTCGTCAGGCGCTTCGTCGATACCATCAGGGAAGGGACCTGGGAGGGACAGTACGGCGAGGACGGCCTCGACCGCGCCCGCATCATAGACGCATGCTACGCCTCAGCCCTCGAAAATCGAGAGGTCTCGATGAAGGAGATCTCCAGGGAAAGGCATCAGGCTTCAGCATCAGAAACCTGATGCCTGAAACCTCTTAACAAGGAGGACTTTGTCATCGCCGAAGATGTGGCCGTCAGAGTAGGAGTGATCGGTTGCGGCAAGATCAGCGGCATCTACCTCGAAAATGCAAGCATATTCGACGATATCGAGATGGTCGCCTGTTCTGATCTCGTGCTGGAGCGCGCAAAGGCTCAGGCTGAGGCTTACGGTGTGCCGAGGGCTTGCAGTCCCGAGGAGTTGCTTGCGGACGAGGAGGTCGAGATCGTCCTCAACCTCACCGTTCCTGTCGTCCACGCCGAGGTCTCGATGGCGGCGCTCGAAGCCGGCAAGCATGTGTATACAGAGAAGCCGCTCGCCGTGGACCTCGAGGACGGACGGAGGATGCTGGAGATGGCCGGGGAGAGAGACCTCCGCGTCGGCTGCGCACCTGATACCTTTCTCGGTGGGGGGCTACAGACCTGCCGCAAGGTGATGGACGAGGGTTTGATCGGGGAGCCGGTCGCAGTGACGGCGCTCATGATGAACCACGGGCCCGAGGACTGGCACCCGAACCCTGACTTCTTCTACCAGCCGGGGGCAGGCCCGATGTTCGACCTGGGACCCTACTACCTCAGTACGCTTACGACCCTGATGGGGCCCGTGCGGAGGGTTACGGGGTCGGCGCGGGTTACGTTTCCCGAGCGCATGATCTCGAGCGAACCCCACGCCGGGACCAGCATCACGGTGAACACGCCTACCCACGTCGCCGGCGTGATGGACTTCGAGGGTGGCGCCGTCGGGACGCTCGTGACCACCTTCGACGTATGGTCCGAGCACCAGTCCAGGATCGACCTCTACGGCACGAAGGGCACCCTGAGCCTCCCCGACCCGAACACCTTCGGCGGAGCCGTGCGCCTCTGGCGTTCGGAAGAGAACGACTGGACCGAGGTACCCCTGACCCATCCCTACACAGGGAACTGCAGGGGGCTCGGGCTCGCGGATATGGCCCAGGCTTTGCGCACGGGCAGAGAACACAGGGCGAGCGGTGAGCTCGGCATGCACGTCCTCGACGTTATCCACGCGTTCCTGGGTTCCTCCGAGCGCGGCGAGCACGTCGCGGTTGGCAGCACTTTCGAGCGTCCCGAAGCGCTGCCGGCTAAAGCTCCCGAATCAATTTTCGGGGGTGGGGCATGAGGCGGGATCAGATCTCACTCCAGCTCTACACCGTCCGCGAAGAGACCACGCGCGACATGCCGGCCACGTTGCGCAAGGTCTCGGAGATCGGCTACCCCGCCGTCGAGTTCGCTGGCTACGGTGGCCTCAGCCCGCAAGAGGTCAAGACCCTGCTCGACGACCTTGGCCTCCGCGCCTCCGGCGCCCACGTCCCCATCGACTCGTGGGAGAGCGACCCTGAAGCAGTCCTCGCCGACATGCACGACCTCGCCTGTGCCCACGCCATCCTGCCGTCGGCCCCACCCGAGCATCGTAGGGACGAGGCTTCGGTAGCCCGACTCGCCGAGAAGCTCAACCGCTGGGGCGAGTTGTGCCGCCAGGAGGATGTGACCTTCTCGTACCACAACCACGACTTCGAGTTCGCTCCCCTGGGCGAGACCACGATGTGGGACGTTCTGGTGCGGGAGACGGACCTTGAGTTGGTCCATCTGGAGTTGGACCTCTATTGGATCAAATACGGTGGCACCGACCCGGAGACCGTCCTGCGGGACGTCGGCGACCGCGTCTCCCTGGTACACCTCAAAGACATGGCCCCCGACGATATGCGCTCCGACCTACCCGTCGGCGAGGGAACGATGCCATGGACCGGCCTACTCGAAGCCGCCGACGCGGCCAGGGTCGAGTGGTACATCGCCGAGCAGGACAACCCGAGGGACGCGCTGGAAGACGTGAAAACCAGCCTGCATCACATGCGCGGCCTGGCCAACGAATAGCCTCTCGAAGACGACTTCTGCGGCGTAGAGCATACGCGAGTGTCCCCGAGCATGGTCATGAGCTTGTGCGTGGTCTGCAAATGCGCGATGCTGGACCGGGCTATCGAGGAGCTTGGCGGGTTGCAGACGAACGACGGCTACATCGACACACACTTCAGGGAACCGCTCGTCGAAGAGAACGTCTTTCTCGAAACGCCCCCTGAAGGCGTGAAGCCGCCTTCCTTCGATGATGCGTGGAAGTCGCTACCCCAACCGTTCTGGGAGGGCCATGAAGACGTGATGGGTTGTTACCGTGGGGCGTGGGAGCTGGCGTTCGCCAACCTGCGTCGCCCGAAGCCAGGGAGTGGCTTCGTCGCCAGCTTTATCGACACGGCCTTCAACGACTGCCTGTTCATGTGGGACTCGGCGTTTATCCTGCTTTTCGCCCGCTACGGGAGGCGCGCCTTCGACTTCCAGCGCACCCTGGACAACCTCTACGCCAGCCAGCACCCAGACGGGTTCATCTGCCGCGAGATCTCCACCCTCGACGGCAGGGATCGCTTCGAGCGCTTCGACGCGACGAGCACGGGGCCGAACGTCGTGCCGTGGACCGAGTGGGAACACTACGCTGACACGGCAGACCGCGACCGGCTCGCCCGTGTCTTCCCCGTCCTCGTCGCGTACCACAGGTGGCTGAGACGCCACCGCACCTGGCGCGACGGCACCTACTGGACGTCAGGCCTCGGCTCGGGGATGGACAACCAGCCCCGGTTCCCGCAGAGGCCTTCGAGAGAACATGGGTGGCCCGAGCGCCTCACATACCACGGGCACGGCGTCTGGATCGACACGTGCCTCCAGCAGATCCTCTCCGCAGACCTGCTGTTGCGGATGGCCGACGCCCTTGACCGCTCGCAAGAGGTGTCTGACCTGCGCGAAGAGCGCGACAGGCTCTCCCTGACTGTCAACGAACGCCTGTGGAATGATGGGAGCGCCTTCTACCACGACGAGCTTGCGGACGGTTCGCTCTCCGACGTAAAGACCATAGGGGCATACTGGGCCCTGTTGGCAGGGGTCGTTCCGCGAGAGAGGGTGGCGCCGTTCGTAGGACACCTCGAGGACCCGCAAGGCTTCGGGCGTCCCCACCGGGTGCCCTCGTTGTCGGCCGATCATCCCGAGTACGATGCCAACGGCGGCTACTGGCTCGGCGGGGTATGGCCGCCGACGAACTACATGATCCTACGCGGTCTCGACCGGGCCGGGTACCACGACCTCGCGCACGAGATCTCCCGCGAAGACCTCGACAGCGTCGTAATGGTCTTCGAAGACACAGGAACCCTCTGGGAAAACTACGCCCCTGAACACGCCGCCCCAGGCAACCGCGCCAAGAGCGACTTCGTAGGCTGGAGTGGCCTCGCGCCCATCGCCGGCCTCTTCGAATACGTGATGGGCTTGCGCGCCGACGCCCCGAACAGCCGGCTCCTCTGGGACGTGAGGCTCCTGGAGACCCACGGCGTCAAGGCCTATCCATTCGGCAAGAACGGTGTTCTCGACCTCTCGTGTGCCGCCCGCACCTCCGCCGCAGAAGAACCACATATACAGGTGAGCGCTACCGTTCCACTGGAGCTCATCGTCAGGTGGGACGGGGGAGAAAAGACTGTCGCCACGCCAGGGAGGTGAAATCATGAAGATAGCCTTCATCGGCGCCGGGAGCGTCGTGTTCACCAAGAACCTGCTCGACTTCGAGATCCCGAAGAAGTACGGCCTGAAGCAGACCCTAGCGGACTCGATGGGCATCGGCGGCATCTTCCGTGGCCTGCGCACCATCCCGTTCGTGCTCGACCTCGCAGGCGAGATGAAGGAGCAGTGCCCCGGGGCCTTGCTCCTCAACTACACGAACCCGATGGGCATCCTGATGGAGGCACTGTACACGGCCCACCCCGAGATAAATAGCGTCGGACTCTGTCACAGCGTCCCTTACACGGCGCGCGAGATCGCCTCCTACATCGGGGTAGACTACGGGGACCTGCTCTACGAGTGCGCGGGCATAAACCACATCGCCTGGATGACACGCCTGGAGGTAGATGGCGAAGACGCCTACCCACACCTGTTCGCGGCGCTGGAGGACCCCGACGTATTCGCCAGGGACAGGGTGCGCTTCGAGCTGATGCGCCGCCTCGGCTACTTCGTCACCGAGTCAAGCGAACACAACGCCGAATACACACCCTACTTCCTCAGGGATGATGCCCTGATCACGCAGTTCGACGTTCCCGTGGACGAGTACGTCAGGCGCGTTCTCTCCCTCGACGAGATAGCCGCCATGGTGGACGAGCTCATACAAGCCCACGGAGACTCCTTGCCAGAAGGCGTCCGCACCTCCGGCGCGGAGACCGGGCGCAGCCACTATACTTCCCCTTCGTAATCCGGGCACCCGTCTTCTGTACGGGCTGGTAGCGGTAACCCGGCTGATAATCCACTACCGACGAGAGAAAGCGAGATACGAGCATGGGATTTCCCGAGGGCTTCTTGTGGGGAACGGCGACGGCCTCCTACCAGATCGAGGGGGCTGTCGATGAGGACGGCCGCGGAACTTCGATCTGGGACACGTTCAGCCACACTGCGGGCAAAGTCCGCCACGGCGATACGGGTGACATCGCCTGCGACCATTACCATCGACTAGACGAAGACCTCGACCTGATGTCCGAGCTTGGTCTCCAGGCCTACCGTTTCTCCGTGGCCTGGCCCCGCATACAGCCCGAAGGCAGCGGTAGCGCCAACCAGAAAGGCCTGGATTTCTACCGGCGGCTGGTCGAAGGCCTCAGGCGGCGCTCCATCGAACCGATGCTCACCCTCTACCACTGGGACCTGCCCCAGGCGCTAGAGGATAGGGGCGGCTGGACGAACAGGGAGACGAGCGAACACTTCGCCGAATACGCCGGCATCGTCTACGAGGCGTTGTCTGGCGAGGTGGGGTTCTGGATCACCTTGAACGAACCCTGGGTCGCCTCCTGGATGGGTCACGGCCTGGGCGTCCACGCGCCGGGACGCAAGGACAGCGCCTTTGCCCTCGCGGCCACCCACCACCTCCTACTTGGCCACGGCCTGGCGATGGAGAGGATGCGCTCCGCCGGGGACGAAAACCGGCTCGGCGTCACGCTGAACCTTCATCCGGCCCACCCTTCACGTAACACCGAAGCCGACAGGGAAGCAGCCCGCAGGGTGGACGGGCAGGCGAACAGGTTGTACCTCGATCCCCTGTTTCGCGGAAGTTATCCAGAGGACGTGTTCTCATATTACGGAGAAAGGGGCGTCGATCTCTCCTTCGTGCAGGAGGGGGATCTCCAGAAGCTCTCGGTTCCCGTCGACTTCCTCGGTGTCAACTACTACTTCAGGCACCATATCCGTGACGCGCCGGACGAGATCCCCTCACAAGCGCCATTCTCCGACCTCGGGGTCCGTCCCATCGTTCCGCACGCGGCGGAGAAGACGGCGATGGGCTGGCCCGTCGAGCCCGAGGGATTGACCGAGACTCTGGTTCGGATCAAGGACGATTATGCGGACTTACCCGTCTACGTGACGGAGAACGGGCGCGCCGTCGACGACTACATAGACCCCGAGGGCGGCGTGGACGACGAGGAGCGCATCTCGTACCTGGACAGCCACTTCCGGGCCGCCCTCGACGCGATGGAGCGTGGGGTCGACCTACAAGGTTACATGGTGTGGTCTTTCCTGGACAACTTCGAGTGGGCCGAGGGTTACTCCAAGCGGTTCGGGATCGTGTTCGTTGAGTACGGCACGCAGCGGCGCGTCCCCAAATCGAGCGCCCGCTGGTACTCTGAGGTGATCCGGCGCAACGGGCTGGAGTAGCAAGAACCCCGGAAAGGACGGAGTATTGGAATACAGGAACCTCGGTGAGACGGGGATGTGCGTCTCGGAGATCAGCCTCGGTACCTGGGCTCTTGGTGGCGAATGGGGTACCGTCGGCGAGGAGGACGCCTACGCCGCCCTGAACCGCGCGGTCGACCTCGGCGTCAACTTCCTCGACACCGCGGACGTCTACGGCGACGGGCGGAGCGAGAAGTTGATCGGACGCCTCCTCGAAGACCGCCCGCAAGACGAGATCTTCGTCGCTACCAAGGCCGGACGGCGGCTCGATCCCCACACCGCAGAAGGCTACAACCACGAGAACCTCTCCGCTTTCGTCGAGCGGAGCCTGAAGAACCTTGGCGTCGAAACCATCGACCTGCTCCAGCTCCACTGTCCACCGACGGAGGCGTACGCTCAGGACTCGACCTTCGATGCTCTCGACCGGCTGCAGGAGGCAGGGAAGGTCCGCCATTACGGCGTGAGCGTCGAGAAGGTCGAGGAGGCGCGGGTGGCCTTGTCGTACCCGAACGTGAGGACCGTCCAGATCATCTTCAACATCTTCCGCCAGAAGCCGGAGGAGGTTTTCTTCCCGCTAGCCGAGGAACGCAACGTCGGCATCCTGGCCCGCGTGCCCCTGGCGAGCGGTCTTCTCTCCGGCAAGATGAGCGCCGACCGCGCCTTTGCAGAAGACGACCACCGCTTCTTCAACCGCGAGGGAGAGGCCTTCGACCGCGGCGAGACCTTCTCCGGGGTGAACTTCGAGACGGGCCTCGGGGCCGCGGAGGAATTAAAGGAGCTCGTCCCGGAAGGGCACACCCTCGCGCAGTTCGCCCTGCGTTGGATCCTTGTGCACCCCGCCGTCTCATGCGCCATCCCCGGCGGCAAGAATCCCTCCCAGGTCGAGGACAACGTCGCCGCAGCGGAAATGGCTCCGCTCTCGGACGAGACCATGCAGCGCGCGCGTGAGATCTACGACGAGTACATCCGTGACGAGGTCCATCACCAGTGGTAACCGAACCCTTACCACGTCCGGAATACCCACGCCCACAGTTCCGCCGTAGAGATTGGATCAACCTGAACGGCGAATGGCACTTCGCCTTCGACGACCAGGATGCCGGGCTAGCCAGAGGCTGGCAGAACCTCACGCCCGAGGACCTTCACTCAGGCGAAGCGCCTCTCGACCGCAGGATTATCGTTCCCTTCTGTTACCAGTCGAAGCTCTCGGGTATCGGCGAGACGGACTTCCACGATGTCGTCTGGTACGCCCGCGCGTTCGAGCACGCTCCGGATCATGACGGCCGACTGCTCCTCCATTTCGGGGCCGTGGATTACCGCGCGACCGTCTGGGTAAACGGCGTGCACGTGGCCTCTCACGAAGGCGGGCACACTCCTTTCTCCGCTGACGTAACGCATACGCTGATCGAAGGTGGGAACGTCGTGGTCGTCCGGGCAGAAGACCCCAGCCGGGACGTGACCATCCCGCGGGGCAAGCAGTACTGGAAGGAGAAGTCCGAGGGGATCTTCTACACCAGGACCACGGGGATCTGGCAAACCGTTTGGCTCGAACGCGTCAACGGCGTTCGCATAGACGCGCTCCGTCTGACCCCAGACGTGGACGCCGCCAGGGTCGGCCTTAAGGCATCCATAGAGGGTTACCAGCCCGGGATGAGCCTGCGCGTGGCCGTGGAGCTCGACGGCGAGCCGGTTCTCGACGATACCATCGGACTGCCCTCCACGCTTGTGGAGCGTTGCCTGCCTCTCCTACGTCTCGGTGACTCTCCGGAAACGCCGCATCTCTCTGAGTGGCCGAGCCCGGCCCTCTGGAGCCCCGAGGATCCTAACCTCTACGACCTTCGGCTGGACCTCCTTGACGAGGAAGGCAGGGTGCTCGACACGGCCGAGAGCTACTTCGGGATGCGGAAGATCGAAGTGCAAGGTGGCAAAGTCTTACTGAACGGGCGTCCTCTCTACCAGAGGCTCGTCCTCGACCAGGGCTACTTCCCGGAAGGCCTCCTGACCGCCCCTACGGACAGGGATCTACGCAGGGACGTAGAGCTCACCAAAGAGATGGGCTTCAACGGCGCCCGAAAGCACCAGAAGGTCGAAGACCCACGCTACCTCTTCTGGGCTGACACCCTCGGACTTCTCGTCTGGGGCGAGATGGCGAACGCCTACCAGTACAGCCCCAGCTACGTGCGGCGAATAACCGCCGAGTGGCAGGAGGCCGTCGCGCGCGACCACAACCACCCCTGCATCGTAGCCTGGGTACCCATGAACGAGAGCTGGGGCGTCCCCAACATTGCCCGCGAGCCCGAGCAGACCGAACATCTCCTCGCCCTCTACCACCTTACCCGTTCCCTCGACCCATCCCGTCCCGTCGTCTCCAATGACGGCTGGGAACACGCCCTCACAGACCTCTGCACGATCCACGACTACCGCGATGCCGAAGCCCTTGAAGAGAGCTACAGAACGCCCGAGTCTGCCGTCGCCGCAGAACCCGCGAACCGGCCAGTCTACGTCCCCGGCCACGCCTACAGGGGCGAACCCATCCTCGTCACAGAGTTCGGCGGAATAGCCTTCTCCGGCCAAGAGACCGGCGCCGAAGACTGGGGCTACAGCACCGTCACAGACGCCGAAGAGTTCCTCGAACGCTACGAGTCCATGATCCAAGCCCTCCTGCAAAGCCAGCCGGTCCAGGGCTTCTGTTACACGCAACTAACCGACGTGGAACAGGAAATCAACGGCCTCCTGACCTACGACCGCAAACCCAAGGCACCGCTGAAGAAAATCCGTGAGATCACCGCCCGCGAGAGGGACGTGAAGGCCGGCAATTAGGCGCCGGCGTAGAGACGTAGCGTTCCGATCCTTCCGCCGTGCCAGCGGGCGGCGAGATTGACATCGCGGGCTTTCGGGCTGTGACGTTCTTCGGGGGTACGAGAGCAACACGCGTGGGCTCGTTGCGGTTGCTCCTGAGTTGGCGTGCTGTTAACTTGGGTAAACATTTGGGTGGTGTAACAGGGGATACTCGACAGGGGCTGGCGAAGCAGAAGGAGGAAGGCATGGGTGAGGGACGATCGTTGGCCCGCAGGTTGACGCGGCAAGATTTTTTGCTCCTGAGCGCCGGGGCCGGGGCGGGGTTTGCGCTGGCGGGTTGCGGCGGTTCTAGCACCGACCTGGAGAAGGCCGGCAGCGGCGGCAAGTCCTACAACGGGCCGAAGGTTAGCCTCTCGTTCTGGAACGGGTTCACCGGCGGGGACGGCCCGTACATGCAGCAGCTGGTAGACGACTTCAACTCCCAAGAGGAGAACATAAGCGTCAGCATGAACACCGTGGAGTGGGAGACCTACTACCAGAAGGTGCCCTCGGCGGTCCAGAGCGGGAAGGGGCCGGATCTCGGCATCATGCACATAGACCAGCTTCCCACCAACGCCGCGCGCGGTGTGATCCTGGCTTTGGACGACGTGGCAAGCGCCCTGAAGCTGAAGGAGAGCGACTTCGTGCCGGTCGTCTGGAACGCCGGGGTCTACAACGCCAAGCGGTATGGCATTCCCCTGGACATACACCCGCTGGGCCTCTACTACAACAAGAGCACTATGGAGAAGGCGGGCCTGGACCCCGACAGCCCACCCCAGACCAAGGACGATTACATGGCTGCCCTGGAGCGGATGAAGAGTAAAGGCATCCAGGGGCACTGGATGTCCCCGTTCCTGTTTACGGGGGGGCTAACGTTCCAGTCCTTGCTCTACCAGTTCGGCGGTCAGCTTTACAACGACGACGCGACCAAAGCCACCTTCAACTCTAGCGCGGGCGTGAGCGCCCTGACCTGGATGGTAGACGTGGTCGAGAACGGGTACAGCCCGAAGGACGTGGCCCAGGATGCCGAACTCACAGCTTTTCAGAACGGCGATAACGCCTTCATGTGGAACGGCATCTGGAACATCAATCCGCTAGACGACATCAAGGACCTGGAGTGGGGCGCGGCCCCGCTGCCGCAGATAGGTTCGCAGAAGGGGGCCTGGGCGGGGTCCCACAACTTCGTGATCATGAACAAGCGGGGTCAGGACCCGAACAAGGTCGCGGCCTCCAAGGTGTTTATCAACTGGGTCAGCCAGCGTTCCGAAGAGTGGGCCAAGGCCGGGCAGGTGCCGGCGCGCAACAGCGTACGAGACAGTAAGGCGTTCGAGAGCCTCGAGTGGCAGCCCGTCTTCGCCGAAGAGCTCCCCTACGTACAGTTCACCCCGCCGGAGCCGGGCATCGCCGACGTGTATACAGGTTCGCTGGAGCCGGCGATCAACGAGGCCGTCCTGCTCAAGAAGGAGCCCGAAGCCGCCCTCGAAGAAGCGGCAGGCAAGGCCGACCAGCTCCTCAAGGAGAACAAGCAGAAGTACCAGGCGGCGTAGGACCGATGGCCACGCAAGGCGTAGAGCAACCCCCCGTCCAGCGGCCGCGGGGCAAGACGGCCTCCGGCGGGCGCAAGCCCGCCGACGCGAGCCCGCTGACAGCATACCTGTTCATGGCGCCTTACCTGGCGCTCTTTAGCATCTTCATCCTGGTGCCGGTCGTGTTCGGGGTCTGGATCAGCTTCCACAGCTGGGACCCCTTGCTTCCCGTCAAGCCTTGGGTCGGCCTGCAGAACTACGTGGACCTGATCTCCCCTGGCTCCACCACCTTCGAGCCCTTCTGGAAGAGCATGGAGGCCACGGGCAAGTTCACGCTCTACTCCGTGCCGCTGCTCGTGATAATCCCCCTCCTGATAGCCCTGATGCTGAACCGGGAGTTCCGCGGGCGCAACTTCTTCAGGGCCACGTTCTTCGCGCCGTACGTGCTCGGGGTGGCGGTGATCGGCATCCTCTGGCGCTTCTTGCTCGACCCGAACGTCGGGCTCGTCAACTACTACCTGGGCACTTTAGGGCTGCCCGACAACATACCGTGGATCACGGCGTTGCCGTGGGCTTGGGTCTCCCTGGTCGGGGTGACCGTATGGTGGACCCTCGGCTTCAATACCGTCATCTACCTCGCGGGCCTCCAGGACATAGACCCCGCCCTCTACGACGCGGCGAAAGTGGACGGCGCCAACGGCTGGCAGAGGTTCGTAAACGTAACCCTGCCCGGGCTCAGGCCCGTCCTGCTCTTCGTCATAACGGTGACGATCCTTGCTTCGGCCAACATGTTCGGCCAATCCTACATTATTACTCAGGGTGCCCCGGGCGCCGAGACCAAGACAGCCATCTGGTACATCGCCGAGCAGGGTTTGAGGTTCTTCAAGATGGGCCCGGCTGCCGCGATGAGCTACGTGCTTGCCCTCGCCCTGGCCCTGGTCAGCCTCGCCAACTTCGCGCTTTTCCGTTACAGGGGAGACTGAGATGACGCAACGAACGGTCAGGGCGGAGCCCAAAGATGGGCAGGGGAATCTGGGGCGTTTCGTCAGGTTGATCCCGTCGTATGCGGGCCTGGTCTTGCTGACCTTCGTGTTCGTGGCGCCGCTGTTGTGGATGCTCTCCACCTCGCTCAAGCCGGACTTCATGACCACGCGCTTTCCTCCGCAGTGGATACCGCGTGACATCTCGGGAGAGGGCTACTCGACGATTCTCACGACCAGTTCGGCCAACCCCGTCCTCCAGTGGTTTCTGAACAGCATGATCGCCTCCTCAGCGCACACGGTGCTTGTGCTCATTACGGCTTCGATGGCAGCCTACGCGCTGGCCAGGATGCACTTCCCCGGCAAGAACCTGATGTTCGTTGTCATCGTCCTGACGCTGGTCATCCCCCAATTCGTCTTCCTGATCGGCAATTACCTGATCGTACAATCCTTCGGCTGGCTGGACACCCTGCTGGCCGTGATAGTGCCTGGGGCGGCCGGGGCGTTCGGGGTCTTCTTCCTGCGCCAGTTCTTTTTGTCCTTGCCCCTGGAGCTGGAGGAGGCGGCCCTCATAGACGGGGCCAACCGATTGCAGATCTTCCTCCGCATCATCCTGCCTCTCAGTAAGGCCCCACTTGCCACACTGGCCGTCCTGAGCTTTCTGACCAACTGGAACGATTTCCTGTGGCCGGTCTACGTGCTCCTGAGCCCGGAGAGCCTCACCCTGCCGCCGGGACTGGCCATACTCCAGGGCGCATACACCACGAACTACACGGTCATCATGGCCGGCGGCGTGCTGGCCAGCATACCGGTCCTCATAATCTTCGCTTTCGCCCAGCGCTACATCATAGAAGGCGTCTCCCGCAGCGGCCTGAAAGGATAGAGTAATGAAAGCGACGAAACACCCCGGTCTGGCCAGGCTCTTCGGCCTCGGAGGCATGCTCCTGCTGTGCGTGCTCCTGATGGCGGGGGTTGGCGGGGCGCAGGAGACGACAGGCACGTACACCAACCCGGTCTCGAAGGCATTCGCCGACACGTTCGCGGACCCTTCGATCATCAAGGGCAAGGACGGCTACTGGTACTCGTACGGGACGAGCGATCCCCTGCGCGAAGGGGAGGGAACTTCCCACACCATCCCCATGGCCCGCTCGAAGGACCTCGTGAACTGGAACTACGTCGGGGACGCCTTCGGTTCCTCGAACCGTCCCTCCTGGGCGCCCCCGAGGCGGGCATCTGGGCCCCCGACATCCGCTACATAGACGGCAAGTACTATATGTACTACGTGGTCACCGAGACCACCGTGACCGACGAGCCGCACGATAACGCGGTCGGGGTCGCCACGGCGCCCACGGGTCCGTGGAAGGATTCCGGTGCGCCTGTGGTAGGGCCCCGCCGGGGTGACTCCGGCGATCCCGGCGACTTCGAGTGGACCTTCGATCCCAACGAGTTCACCGCCCCCGACGGTACCCACTACCTCTACTACGGTTCGTATTACGGTGGCATCTGGGTGAGAAAGTTGTCCGACGACGCCACCCATAAGGCCGGCAAGCCGACGATGGTCGCCATAGACAACCGTTACGAGGGCGCCTACGTCCTCAGGCACGGCAACTACTATTATCTGTTCGGATCGTCGGCGAACTGTTGCGCTGGCCCGACGACCGGCTACAGCGTCTATGTGGGGCGCTCCAGGAGCCCTGAGGGTCCCTTCCGCGACCGCGAGGGCCAGCCGATGACGCAGTCCCGGGTGGGCGGGTCTATCGTGGTGACACCCAACGGCAACAAGTGGGTCGGCACCGGCCACAACGCCGTCGTCACCGACTTGAGTGGCCAGGACTTCTTCGCCTACCACGCCATAGACCGGAGAGACCCTTACCTCGACGAGCCGTTCGGGATCAACGAGCGTCCCATGCTCCTCGACCGGCTCGACTGGATAAACGGCTGGCCGACCGTCCGCGGCGGCAGGTGGGCCTCCGCAAACGCGCAACCCGCCCCGGTCACGGACGGGCCCGTCAACGACTCCTTCAACCGCGATACCTCCCTCGGCAAGGGTTGGGAGCACGTCGGCGGGGCCTGGCACCTCTTCAAAAAACAGAACGGCAAGGGCTACGTCATCAAGCAGGGAGCGAGCGACCGCCGCGGCCTGTTGGTCGCCCGCGCGTCGCTCCCCGCGGACGTGCGCGCCGAGGCCGATTTGCGCCTAGCAGGCGGCAAGGCGGCCGGCGTCGTCGTCCGTTACAAGAGCGCGAACAACTACGCGGTAGCCTGGCTGGACCGCCGCGCGCACGCGCTCGTCACCGACGCCGTGGTGGGGGGCCGGAGCGCTGGCCGGAAGAGCGCTTCCCTCCCCGGGGACTTCTCCTTCGGCAAGTGGCACAACCTCGCGGTAGAGGTGCGCGGGCCGAAGATGGTGGCTGAGGTCACCGACGCCAGGCTGAACGACCCCTACGCCGTCGTCCGTCGCGCCCTGCCCGAGGCTCTCTCGGGGGGTAGGGCGGGCATCGCCTCGCGCGGCGGACGTGTTGAGGCTGACAACTTCAGCGCGGTCAGGCTCTACACGCCGCACAAGAACGTGATCGATCCGCCCGAAGTCGGGACTTCGTTGCCGGCCTACAGCCACGGGTTCAACGACAGAGAGCTCCAGCCGGCCTGGTCCTGGGTGCGCGAGCCGGACGGGCGGGAGAGGCGCGGGTCCTACCGCTGGCCCGTCCAACAGGCGGACATCGTGGGCCAGGACGAAAGTGGTAAGCCGCCCGTCAACACGGCCTCCGTGCTGCTACGCGACGCCCCGCGGGGAAGCTACACGGTCGAGACCAAACTCACCATAGACCTCGGCGTCGGCGCGATCCGCAACTTCCAGCAGGGCGGACTCATCGCCTACGTGAACGACGATCTGTGGACGCGGCTCTCGCACGTGGCGATTTGGAACACCAGACAGACCGAGTTTGGCAAGGAGATACCGTACGCCGGCAAGACCTCTTTCGGTGGCATGCTCGTCGGCCCGCCGGCCGGGACGACTTGGCTCAGGCTCTCGCACCGCGTAGACCCGAACAACGGCGAGCACGAGTTCAGGGCCGCCACCAGCCGCGACGGAAAGCACTGGGTCTGGGGCGGAACGTGGACCCTGCCGGCGCGCACGACGCCGCGCATCGGCCTGATCTCACTCGGCAAAGAGGACCCGAACGACCCGTCCGCCACCAGCAGGTTCGACTACTTCCGCGTGTACCGCCCGTAATGGACCGCTTCTGGGAGAGACCTTACGGCCTGAGGTTCGCCGTGGGCATCGAGGACACCTTCGTCCCACAGGTCTCTCCCGGCCTCAGATCCCTAGACGAGTACGAGCTGACCGGCCACTACGACAACTGGCGCGAGGACCTTGACCTCGCGGCCTCCAGTGGGGCTTCCATGATCCGGTACGGCATCCCCTGGTACCGTGTAAACCCGGCCACCGACGAATGGGACTGGTCCTGGACCGACCGGGTCGTCGAGCGTCTGCACGCCCTGGAACTGAACCCGATCGTCGACCTCATGCACTACGGGTGCCCGCTCTGGCTGGAACGCGAGTTCGCCAACCCCGACTACCCACGGCGCGTCGCCGAGTACGCCGCGCGCTTCGCCGAACGATACGGCGAGACCGTGCGATTCTACACACCGATGAACGAGCCGCTCTTGAACGCCATTTACTGCGGCGAAGATGGCCGCTGGCCCCCGGCCCTGACGGGAGATGGTGGCTTCGTGACGCTCGTGAAGCAGCTAACTCGCGGCATCGTGCAGACCCAACGGGCCGTGAGGGAGACGGGGAAGGAGCCCATCTTTGTCCACGTCGAGGCGACCTTCCGCTACGTGGGCGGCCCCGAGCACGCCGAACGCATCGACTTTCTGGAGCACCGGAACTGGCTCGTCTACGACCTCCTCTTTGGGCGGGTGGGGGCGGATCACGCCCTCCACGACTATCTTGCAGAGAACGGCTTCTCGGACGACGACTTCGCCTTTTTTCGGGAGCGCCCGACGGAGCCGGACATCCTCGGTATCAACTACTACCCACACATGACCACGACGGAGTTCCTCCCCGATGGCGGACGCCGCAGCGTGTGGAGCGGGACGGGGGGTATAGAGGAGCTCGTTCGCGGCTTCCACGCCCGCTACGAGAAGCCCATCTTCTGGACCGAGACGAGCGTGTCGGGGTCGGTCGAGGACCGGCTGCGTTGGCTGGAAGACTCGCTCGGGCTGGTACATCGCCTGCGCTCCGAGGGTCTGCCGCTCGTCGGCTACACGTGGTGGCCCCTCTTCAGCTTGATAGACTGGGCTTACCGAGAGGGAGAGAAGCCGCCGGAGGCTTACCTGTGGCACATGGGGATGTACGACCTCGAGCCGGACGGTAGAGGGGGTTTCATCAGGACCGAGACACCCGTGGCAGGCGCGTTTCGGGACGTGACCAGGAGGACATCGGAGCGTTGAACAAAGAGATCGAGCAGAAGGACGAGGGCCGCTACGTCATCTTCTACACCTTCGATGACGAAGGGGAGGAAGAGGATTGAACCAGCTCCGCTGGGACCCGACGCTGCGGGAGTGGGTCGCCTACGCCACCCACCGCCAGGACCGTACGTTCCTGCCACCGGCCGAGTACTGTCCCCTGTGTCCAACCAAACCCGGCGGATTCCCGACGGAGATTGAGAGAGAGTCCTACGAGATAGCCGTTTTCGAGAACATGTTCCCGTCGTTCTCTCCCGACGCCGGCGCGCCGGACGAGCCGGGCAGCGCCCTCACGCCGACAGCCCCTGGACGCGGTGTCTGCGAGGTCGTCGTGTACTCGGACGACCACGACGCGACGCTGGCCAGCATGGGCGAACGTCGCATCGAGAACCTCGTCGAGGTCTGGACCGACCGCTACAGGGAGCTCGGCGCCCGCGAAGAGGTCGAATACGTCTTCATCTTCGAGAACAAGGGTGAGGCAATAGGGGTGACGCTGTACCACCCGCACGGCCAGATCTACGGCTATCCTTTCGTTCCGCCGCGCCCAGCAAAGGAGCTACAGGCGGCCAGCGAGTACAGGGAACACAATGGGGGCTCATGCCTTCACTGCGACCTCCTCTCCCGGGAGCACGAGGACGGCCGCAGGGTGGTCGCGAAGGGCGAGCACTTTACGGCCTTCATCCCGTTCTACGCCCACTTCCCTTTCGAGGCGCACATCTACGCCCGCCGCTGCGTGCCTTCCATGGCGGACCTCGGTACCGAGGAGCGCCGCGACCTGGCGTCCGTCCTGAAGCGCCTGCTCGTCGGGTACGATTCCCTCTTCGGCTTCTCACTCCCTTACATGATGGTGATGCATCAGGCCCCTACTGACGGCGGGGACCACAGGGGAGTTGCCCACTTCCACATCGAGTTCTACCCGCCCAACCGGACCGGGGACAAGCTCAAGTACCAGGCGGGAAGTGAGACCGGGGCAGGCGCGTTCATCATGGACGTGCTGCCTGAAGATAGCGCCGCGACCCTGCGCGGGAAGATAGTAGGGCCGTGAAAGTCCTCGTAACCGGCGGGGCCGGTTACATCGGGAGCGTCGTGGCCTCCCAGCTTGTCCGGGCCGGCCACGAGACGGTCGTGCTCGACGACCTCTCGAAAGGTCACGGTGACGCCGTCCCAAGAGGGGTGCGTCTCGTTCGTGGAAATCTCCTGGATGCGGCCTTCGCGCGCGAGACGCTCTCAGAAGGCTTCGAAGGGGTGCTCCACTTCGCCGCGCTCTCCCTCGTCGGTGAGTCTATGGAACAGCCGGAGCTTTACTATCGCAACAACGTCTGCGGTACGCTCAACCTCCTCGAGGCCATGGGCGAGTCAGGTGCAGGGAGGCTTGTCTTCTCCTCCACGGCCGCCGTCTACGGTGAGCCCGAAGAGGTGCCGATAAGGGAGGAGGCTCCCACCATGCCGACCAACCCCTACGGGAGCTCCAAGCTCGCTGTGGACCGGCTCATCGGGGCCGTGGCCGAGGCCCACGGGCTGGCCGCGACGAGCCTCCGGTACTTCAACGTGGCAGGGGCGAGCGGACGCTTCGGGGAGGACCATCACCCGGAGACGCACCTGATCCCCCTCGTCCTCATGGCCGCCGCGGAGGGCTCCTCCGTGAAGATCTTCGGCACCGACTACCCCACGGGCGACGGCACGGCCGTACGCGATTACATCCACGTCGAGGACCTTGGCCGCGCCCATCTGCTCGCGCTCGAGGCTGCCGGGCCGGGAGAGCACCGCGTCTACAACCTCGGCAACGGGGCCGGCTACTCCGTCAGGGAGGTCGTCGAGGCCGCCCGCAGCGTCACCGGCGCGAAGTTAGACGCCGACGAGGCGCCGCGGCGGGCCGGGGACCCGCCCACGCTCGTGGCCTCGAGCGAGAAGATCCAGGCCGACCTCGGTTGGAAACCCGAGAAGCCCGGGCTCGAGACCATGATCTCCGACGCCTGGACCTGGATGCGAGACCACCCCGACGGTTACAGCGAGTAGGAGCCTGCCTTGCGAGAGACAGAGCAGAGGGCGGCACGCGCTTACAACGAGCAGTTCGGCAACGAGCCTGACCTCGTGGCGAGCGCCCCTGGCCGCGTGAACCTGATCGGCGAGCACACCGACTACAACGGCGGCTTCGTCCTCCCCTGCGCCATCGACCGCCGTATCGCCGTGGCCTTGGGTACCGGCGGTAGAGGAGGGTTTGAAACCCTCCTCTACTCCGCGGACTTCGACGAGACGCGACAGGTGGGAGAGAAGGACGGTTCCTGGGCGGATTACCCGCGAGGCGTCGGGTGGGCGATGGGGGAGGCGGGACACGAGCTCGGGGGGTTCAGGGCCGCTTTCGCGGGGGACGTGCCGCTCGGCTCGGGGCTCTCCTCATCTGCGGCCATCGAGGCAGCGACGGCGCTAGCCCTCGACGCCCTATTCGGGTTTACGATCGAACGCACCGACCTCGCCGTCCTCTGCCAGAGGGTCGAGAACGACTACCTTGGGGTCGGAACCGGTATCATGGATCAGTACGCTTCCCTGCTGTGCAAGGCCGGGGCCGCCCTGCTAATCGACTGCCGTTCGCTGGAGGCGCAGAGCGTCCCCCTCGACCTCACGGCAGCGGGCCTCGCCCTCGTTGTCTGCGATACCCGCGTCGAGCGCGGTCTCGCCGACACCGGCTACAACGACAGGAGGGCCACGTGCGAGCGCGCCGCCAGCACGCTTGGCATAGAGGAACTACGCGATGCCACGGAAGGGGACCTAGATCTCCTCTCCGGAGCAGAGTTGAAGCGCGCGCGGCACATCGTCACCGAGAACGCCCGCGTCCTCGCAGCCGTCGAAGCACTCCAAAACAGCGACTTCGACGTCTTCGGACGCCTGATGTACGCTTCCCACGCCTCGCTGCGCGAAGACTTCGAGGTCTCGACGCCCGAACTAGACACCTTCGTGGAAACAGCAAGAGAGCGCGGCGCCATCGGAGCCCGCCTCACCGGAGCAGGTTTCGGCGGCTGCGCGATCGCCCTGGTACCAGAAGCCAAGACC
Organism: Rubrobacterales bacterium; assembly: GCA_038199875.1. Classification (GTDB taxonomy): domain Bacteria; phylum Actinomycetota; class Rubrobacteria; order Rubrobacterales; family Rubrobacteraceae; genus Rubrobacter_D. Next base: position 60,599 of record JBBPYN010000015.1, on the reverse strand, counting down.
AACGAGGTCACAAACGCTGCCAAGCAAGCGTTCGCAGAACACAAATTCAAAGCCCCCGCATTCTACGAGTTCGTCCCCGCAGCCGGAGCGGAACTTGCCCAACCAAGAAACTGAAAGCGAAGCCTGAAAGGCCGAAGCGTTGCTGACAAGCGAAGGCGCTAGCCTGAGCGTGCTGACAAGCGACCGTAGGGAGCGTGCTGAAATGAGCCGGGAGTCGAGGGACCGTAGCCTGCGGGAGTTGATGGAAGGGCACGGCGTCGGTGCGCTTCTACTGAGCCATCCCGCGAACTTCGCCTGGTACACGGGCGGCGCAGACAACAGGGTGGACCGTGGAGATCCCATCGGGGTGGCAAGCGTCTTGCTTACCGCAGATGCCGCCTACATCGTCACGGACAACATCGAAGCGCCCAGGATGCGCGAGGAGCAGACGCCTGGGATAGAGATGGTCGAGCACCCATGGCACGAGGAGCCCACCGCACTCCTGCGAGAGCTCACCGGCGGCGCCAGCGTGGGAACGGATATCCCGTCGGGGTCTGGCCGGGACCTTTCGGCCGAGATCTCACCCTTGCGCTACGTCCTCGATGAGGCGGCGATCGAGGCCTACCGGCGTCTTGGCGCGGACGCTGTCCTAGCAATGGCGGAGGTGGCGGACTCCCTCATGCCCGACACGGCCGAGCTCGAGGCCGCGGCGCAGCTATCGGCGGCGTGCCTGGGGCGAGGCATGTACACCCCCGTACTGATGGCAGCCTCCAGGGAACGGCTAGTGCGCTACCGTCATCCTGTCCCGCATGTTAGACCCCTCGGAAGGCAGGCGATGCTCGTCGTCTGCGCCGAGCGCGGCGGACTCTTCGCCAGCCTCACGCAGATGGTCTACTTCGACGAGCCCGACCCGGAGACGGTCAGGCGCCAGGAGGCCTGCGCAGAGATCCTACGCCGCATGAGGGAGGAGGCCACCCGCGAGGGCCGCACCCTGGCTGAAGCCTTCGAAGACTGCCGCCGCTTCTATGCAGATGCGGGCTTCCCCGAGGGCTGGATCGACCACCATCAGGGAGGAATGACCGGCTACGCCTCGCGGGAGGTGATCGCGACCCCGAAGGCGCGGCGTGAGATCAGATCAGGCCAGGCCTTCGCCTGGAACCCTTCGCTCGAAGGCGCCAAGGCCGAGGAGACCTTCGTGCTAGGGTCGGACGGCCCCGAGAAATTGAGTTGAACCTTGTCAGCACGTCGTTTAGGGCGAGCCTCTGTCGGGTACTTCGAGAAAGTTAAGCCGAACGAAAGGATTACCCTAATGGCTAACGAGTTGCAGGGCAAGAAGATCGCCATCCTCCTGGCGCCTGTAGGCACGGAGCAGGTCGAGTTCACCGAGCCGAAGAAGGCCGTCGAGGACGAAGGCGCCACGGTGGACGTCATAGGTCTCCAGACGGGAGACGCCCAGACCATGAACAGCGACGTCAATCCCGGCGAGACGTTCACGGTGGAGAAGACTTTCTCCGAGGTCTCCGCTGACGACTATGATGGCCTGGTCGTACCGGGCGGCACCGTTGGCGCGGACAACCTGCGCGGCGATGAGGAAGCCGTCGGCTTCGTGCACGCCTTCTTCGAGCAGGGGAAGCCTGTCGGTGTGATCTGCCACGGTCCCTGGACGCTCGTGGAAGCCGGCGTGGTTAGCGGAAGGACCCTCACCTCCTTCCCGACCCTCCAGACCGACATCCGCAACGCCGGCGGCAACTGGGTTGACGAGGAGGTCGTCACCGACCAGGGTCTCGTCACGAGCCGTAATCCCGACGACCTGTCCGCTTTCTGCGCCAAGATCGTCGAGGAGTTCGCCGAGGGCAAGCACGAGGACCAGAAGAGAAGCGCTTAGTAAGAGCACGATGATCTAGATCTCCGGGTCCTGCTTAGAACGGAGCCCGGTCTCTGTCCGCGTCAGACGAGGAGCATACGAGCCCTGGTGCATGGGTCTCCTCTCCGACCGGTTTATCCTGTGGTGAGAGGGGTAAAGAGTCGAATCGGACGTTCACAATTGGCACAGGAGGAAAGATGCCTCAGCGGATTGAATCGAGTGTAGAAGTAGGTGCTCCGGTCCAGCAGGTCTACGACTATTGGAAGACGCTGGAGAACCTGCCGCAGTTCATGAAGAACGTCGAGGAGGTGCGGCCGACGGGTCCAGATACCACCCACTGGGTAATCAAGGGGCCCCTGGGTTACAGGGCCGAGTTCGACGCCAAGACTACACAGGACAAGCCTAATGAGGCGATCGGCTGGAACTCAGAGAACGGCGACGTGCAGACCTCGGGCCAGGTGCGCTTCGAGGAAGTGTCCTCTGACCGCACCCGCGTCGAGGTCCAGATGAACTACTGGGACACGCCGGGCGGCGCGCTCGGGGAGGCGGCCTCGAGGGTGACCTCGGGTCCGAAGGCGAACCTGGAGCAGGACCTCCGGAACTTCAGGGACATCATGGAGGGCACGGCGACCCCGGAAGAGGTCCAGCAGCGCCCCGCCGCCGCGGACGTCCACAGCGGTGCCATCGCGTTCCTGACCTCGGGTACCGGCCTGCTCGTCCTGGGCGGAGGCCTCCTCCTCTGGCTCCTGCTCCGCAGGCGCCGCTCCGCCCGCGGTAAGTCCCGCATCATCTTCGAGTTCTAGAAGCAGTCGAACAAACCGGAAGGCCGGGTTCTCCTGCTGGGGAGCACCCGGCCTTTTCTCTACCATGAACAAGGGCCCGACCGCGGGCCCCTTGGGTCTTTCGCCAACCACGACCTACTGGTAGGGGCGGTTCGCGATCCGCCCTCTCGAAACCGTACTATCCCCCCAGTGGTACGTTACCGAAGATCAAGACCTTCCTGTCGATATCGAAGAAGACGGTCTTCGCCTGCTTGAGCAGTTCGATCTGTACCCTGGCATCCTCCGCCGTGGGTTGAAGGATGTACTCCTCGGCCCCGTTGTCCAGGATGAGCTGCACCGTGAAAGCCCCGTGATCCCCGCGACCGTGTTCGGTCCACGAGACCTGCACGTCCGTGACCTGGCGCACCCTGATCGTCTGCTCGGTGTTCTGCTCCGCCACTTACGCTCCTTTCTTCCGCATGGTCGGTCGCTATGCTCGATGCTTCTTGCCCGCAAAGGACACGTTTAAACCCGCCAGGATGTAGGAGCCGTTCGCGAGGGGCCCGCTGTCAGGCTTGGCGCGACCTCAACCTGTTTTCGCGCCCGAGGTGCTGCTCGTGAAGTGCTCGTCGTAGAGGCGCATGGCGTGCCTGACGGCGTCTTTAGCCTCATCCGGGTCCGAGAAGTCGCCGACGTCTACCTGCTTGCCTTCGAGCACCTTGTAGTCCTGAAAGAAGCGCCTGAGCTCGGCCAGACGGTGCTCGGGCAGTTCGCTGTGGTGTCCGTAGGAGCGGTACTCCGGGTCGTCGAGGTGAACGCAGATGATCTTCTCGTCGTTCTCGCCCTCGTCGACCATGTGCATCATACCGATGGGGCGCGCCCTCAATATGCTGAGAGGCTGGACCGGTTCCTGCATAAGGACCAGCAAGTCGAGCGGGTCGTCATCGTCGCCCAGGGTCCTCGGGATAAACCCGTAGTTGGCCGGGTAGATCACGGACGAGTACAGGATACGGTCGACCTTCAAGAGCCCCGTCTCCTTGTCGAGCTCGTACTTGACCCTCGAGCCTTTGGGGATCTCGATAAGGGCCGTGAACTCATCAGGGGCTTCGTCCCCGATCGGGACGTCGTGCCAAGGATGAGGCATCTTGGTGACTCCTTTCGGAGAGGGTGCTAGCACCGGGAGCCCGCGACCTTACCTGCGAGGCCCAGCGATGCGATCGGCAGGGTCGTCTACTCGCGGAATTCTTCCAGGATGGCCTCGTTGGCCTCTTGCTCTGGCATCAGGACCTGCGCGCCGTCGTCCAGGTAGGTCGGGTAGCCCTTCAGCTCGGCGCTGGTCATCTTGCCTTCTCTGCCGTTCAGCACCAGCGCCCTGGCGAGGGGTATCACCTGCCAGACCCCGAGGTCCGTGCTGACGTTGTCGTTCGTCGCCTTTATGATCCCTGGCAGTTTCGTCACGCTGTTCCAGCGGAACGCCTGACGGCGCAACGCGGCCAAAAGCTTCTGCTGATGATCTATGCGGTCGAGGTCGGCCCTTGGCGTCCCCCTGTATCGCGCGTAGAAGAGCGCCTTGCGCCCGCCTAGCCTCTGCACGCCTTCGCCCATGTGCCACTTCTCGGGGAACACCCCGTGCCCGACGTCGACCTTGACCCCGCCTATGACGTCTATGACTTCCTCGAAGCCCTCGAAGTCAACGACGACGTAGTTGTCTACCTCGACCCCCGTGAGTCCTTCCATTACAGATCTCGCCTGATCTACGCCCCCGTAGGCGTAGGCGGCGTTTATCTTGTCCTTGACTCCTGGTTCGATCTCGACGTAGAGGTCGCGCGGGACGGAGAGCAATTTCACCCTTCCCGTGGAAGGCGTTACCCGAACGAGCATCATCGTATCCGAGCGGGTGGATTCGCCCTCGGATGAGTCGGGCCGCTTGTCGACCCCCAGAACGAGCACGTCGAGCGGCTCGTCAGAAACGTTATCGAGCTGTTTGGCCGCCTTTTGCTCGGCCTGGCGGGCGTCTTCATCGCTGGCGTCTTTTCCTGTCCTCGGTTCCTGGTGGGACGCCAGCACGTCCTCCGTCTTCTCGCGGGCCGGAGCAGGGGCCGCCTCCGCCGGCATCGACGTGGGCTCCTCAGGCGACGTCGACCCCTGGAAAGAGGCAGGGTCTACGCCAGGGGATTCGACCGCTCCCGCACCGCGCGCGGAGTTACCAGTCTCGCCGCGGTCGTCCTGCAACATAGCCGCAGCCTGCGTGCCGACAGCAAAGAAGAGACCGGCCAGGATGACCACAGCCAGAAGCCGTCTCCTGCGATGCTGCGCACGCCTGCGCCACCGGCGTGTGGAAGGCGATGCCCTTTTCTTTGTCTGCAAGCTCCCCCCACTGCTAACCGCGCGTAGCAAACATATGCTACCAGCTGAGATTCAACGACTGTTACCCGATTGTAAACATCTCTCGGCTACGCGTCCACTTCCGCGCGAAACTCCGCAGCCAACGCGCCTTCCAGGTACGCTCGACGTTAGTGACTATTCATTCCGGCTCGCCGCCGTAGTCTGGGATCACACGCCGCACCGCCGCCGGCAGCTCGCCCGGGTCGTCTACTACCAGGCAACGGTCATTGAGGTCCGTGTCCCTGAACTTCTGGCGGGTGAGATCGGTGGTTACGGCGATGACCTCCATTCCAGCCGCGAGTCCGGCTTCGACGCCGGCGGGAGAGTCCTCGAAGACAAGGCATTCTCTGGGCTCCACCCCGAGCTCGCGGGCCACGAGCAGATCTATCTCGGGATCCGGCTTGCCGCGCTCGACGTCGTCGCGGGTCGCCACCACGTCGAACTCTTTCCCGAGCCCAAGAATGCTGAGCACGTGCCGCACCTGCCCTGGGTGGGACATCGTGGAGAGGGCCGTCGGGTAGCCAAGCCGCCTGACCTCGTGCAAGAGGGCTATGTTGTGCGGGTAGCGGTGGGACACGATAAGGTCGTGGTCGGCCAGTAGCCGTTCATAAACGCGCAGCCTGACCTGCACGAAGGCCTGCCAGGGCGCCTCGACCCCGAACTCCGCCATCCTGGCCCTCGCCGCATCTCCGAGCCCGAAGTGCTCCATGAGCCCCGTGGCGACCTCCTGCCTGGAGCGGCCGACGTAGTCTTTGAAGGCATCGACCACCTCGTCCTCGCGCAGCGTGGGGCGCAGCTCCCTGGCGGCTCGGGCGTAGGAGAGGGCCTTCAGCTCCTCCGTCTCCACCAGGGTGCCGTCGAGGTCGAAGATTACGGCCAGGATCACGAGCCCGATCCCACGAGTTCGTCTGACCCGTCCGCGAGATCGTCGAGGAAGCCCATCTTCTGGTCTACCTGGCTCGGACCCATGAAGCCGGAGAGCGTCTTCGGGCTGCCCCGGAGGTCTGGCAGCATGAAGTCGAGGAACGTGTCACTGGTGTTGAGGTTGGTCATCGGTCGTCTCCTTTCGGGGCCACTGCTCGAAGATGGCACCCTCGCCTTAGGTTTCGAGCACGTGGCAGGCCGCGCCGACGGGATTTGCTGCAAGCTCGTAGAAATATACTCCCAGAAGATCAGATGAGTGTGAATCAGAGAATGTCTCTGCTTGCATATGCCTTATAAGATGACGGTACCTGCGCAAACATATTATTGCCTCCCGCTGGGTTGCCAGACCGATCGGACGTGTTGCATCGATGATGTATGGTGGTTATGCCCTCGTGGTTTTTTCACGCAGCGGGGACGATATTGGCACGAATCCGCCAGCCGCAATTACAACTTTCGCGTCTTCATTGGCCTCCTCCTGAAGAGCACGGCCGCCTCGGTCGATACAGCAGGATGGCGCCATCCTGCTGCACCGGATACAATGCCCTCCGCCCGGGCAACGCCCGCCAGTCTAGCTTCGTCGGGTACACCCAGTCTACGCGCACCCGGAGCATCGCTTCTGCCGTGTTCCGCTCCGGGTGGGCGTTGCAGGGTTATTGGCGAGGTCTCCACGCCCGGGCGCATGTGCCTTGTAGTAGGGCTATCCAGGAAAGGGTAAACTCGTCGTGAGGCGGGGACGCAAAGTCCCCAGGCCTCCGTAAGTAGAGGTGGCTGAGTTGGCCGCTGAGCGACGTGTCCTTGTTCTTGGTGGTAGGGGGTGGGGGTTATGGTGCGACTGTTGCACGAGGTTAGATATCCAGTCGTGTTCGTGCAGGTGAGGACTCGCAGGCCCCTTTGCTCGTCGGCGAGCTTGTCACAGCCCAAGAACGTTAGGAAAGATTGATGACTGAGCCATTTGGCGTTGGTGTCGCAGGGACCGGGTACGTGGGGCTCACCACGGGGGCGTGCCTCGCGCATTTAGGCCACCAGGTGACGTGCGTGGACAACGACTCCCAACTCATCGCCGAGCTTGGGGAGTGCCGGATACCCTTCTATGAACCAGGACTCGAAGAGCTCGTCGAATGGGGCGTCCGGCACGGACGGCTGCGCTTCTCGGCCGACCTCGCGCCTGTGGTGGGCGAGGCAGACGTGGTCTTTATCGCCGTGGGCACGCCGCAGGGCAATGGCGGGTCCGCCGACCTCTCTGGCGTCGGGGCGGTCGCGCGGGGCATAGGGCGGGCACTCTCAGAGGGGGCAGAGAGGGAACGCCCGCTCCTGGTGGTCAACAAGAGCACGGTGCCGGCGGGCTCGGGCGACTACGTCTCCATGCTCCTGCGGGAGGGCGCAGAGGGGAGCGGGGGCGGCGCGGTGGACTATCGGGTGGCCTCCAACCCCGAGTTTTTGAGGGAGGGTAGCGCCATCTACGACTCCCTTTTCCCTGACCGGATCGTGGTCGGCGCCGATCATCGCGAGACGCTCGACACCCTGAGGGCCCTCTACGAGCCGATAATAGAGCAGGGCTTCCCGACCGAGTTCGACCCGAGGCCGAAGGTGGCTGTGCCCTTCGTTACCACGGACCCGGCGAGCGCCGAGTTGATCAAGTACGCCGCAAACGCCTTTTTGGCGACCAAGATCAGCTTCGTAAACGAGATCGCCAACCTTTGCGAGCTGGTCGGGGCTGACATAATGGAGGTCTCGGCGGGCATAGGGCTCGACGGGCGGATCGGCTCGAGGTTCCTTGGCGCCGGGATCGGCTGGGGAGGGTCTTGCTTCCCCAAGGACGTCGCGGCGCTCCGCACGATAGCCCGCGAGTACGACTACGAGCCCGACCTCCTCGACGCGACAGTCGCCGTGAACGAGAGGCAGCGCAAGCGGGTGCTCTCCAAGCTCCAGCAGGAGCTGCACACCCTCAAGGGCAAGCGTGTGGCGCTGCTTGGTCTGGCCTTCAAACCCAACACCGATGATCTGAGGGGGGCTCCGAGCCTCGAAATAGGCCGCTCCCTGAGCGCCCTGGGTGCGCGGGTCGTCGGCTATGATCCCGTGGCCGGCAAGGCCGCGAGGCAGTTGGTGCCCGAGATGAAGGTGGTCTTTGACCCCTACGAGGCCCTCCGGGGGGCGCACGCGGCGGTCGTGACCACTGAGTGGGACGAGTTGCGTGGCCTCGATCTCGAGCGCGCGGCCTCGCTGATGAGCGAGCCGTCGCTGCTCGTGGACGGTCGCAACGCCCTTGACCCGGCGTCGGCGCGGGCCGCTGGCCTGCGCTACAGGGGCTTCGGGCGTGGCTGAGGCGGAGACTAGGGCGTCGTCTAACACCGGGTACAAGAAGCCTCGTGCTCTAGTGACGGGGGGCGCAGGCTTCGTGGGCAGCCACCTTTGCGAGAGGCTCCTTTCCGAGGGCTACCATGTCAGGTGCGTCGACAACCTCGTAACCGGCTCTCTCGAGAACGTAGCCCATCTAGATGGCGAAGCGGACTTCGAGCACGTAAACCACGACGTGAGCTCCCACATAGCCGTTACCGGAGAGCTGGATGAGGTCTACCACTTCGCCGCCCAGGCGAGCCCCGCCGACTTCGAGCGCATCCCCGTTGAGATCCTCAAGGCTGGCTCTTCAGGTACCCACAACTGCCTGGGGCTTGCCCTCGCCAAGGGTGCGCGCTTTATGCTCGCCTCGACCTCCGAGGTATACGGGGACCCGCTTGTCCACCCCCAGCACGAAGGGTACAGGGGGAACGTCAATCCCGTAGGCGTGCGCGGCGTCTACGACGAGGCCAAGCGCTACGCCGAGGCCGTCACGATGGCCTACCACCGCCACCACGGGGTACGGACCAGGATCGTGCGCATCTTCAACACCTACGGTCCCAGGATGCGCCCCGACGACGGACGCATGATCCCCAACTTTATCCGCCAGGCCCTCGCCGGCGAGCCCCTTACCATCTACGGTGAAGGCTTTCAGACCAGGAGCCTGCAGTACGTGGAAGACCTGATAGAGGGGGTCATTCGCCTGATGAAGAGCGACGAGGCCAGTCCCGTCAACATCGGTAATCCCAACGAGTACTCGGTGCGCGAGGTCGCCGATATGGTGGTCGAGCTCTCCGGCAGCCCGAGCAGGCTCGTCTACCAGCCGCTGCCCCAGGACGACCCAAAGCAGCGCCGTCCGGATATAACCCGCGCCAGGGAGGCGCTCGGCTGGGAGCCGCGCGTAGGCGCCCGAGAGGGCCTCGAGAAGACCCTCTCCTGGTTCGCCGGACGGCCGGTCGGGCGCCAGGAAGCTCCGGGTAGGGATTGAGCTTTGCTCGTTCGCCAGCGACGTGCTCAAGCGTCTGAATCCGGCGTCATAGAGGGTCGTCCAGGGGCCTGGACTGGTGTTCCGTCACGAAGGGTTGGGATCATTCGATGGCTCCACATCTCCAGACACTGGCGAGAGCAACGAGAGCTCTATCTCGGCCATGTTCAGCCACGAGCCGCGCTCTGGAGTGTAGTGAACTTAGCGATTGTGCCGGAGGTGGGACTCGAACCCACACGGGCTTGCGCCCACCGGGTTTTGAGTCCTGCCAGGACATGCTACAGGGTCCCTCATGGATCCTCAGAGCCACCTTTTGCAGGCATTTCCGATAGTATCGCCTACCCCCGAACCCGCCCAAGCCCTCCTTGACCCCCATTGGGTTGTCGTCAAGACCGTCACCACTTGAGGTCCAGAAGTGGCGGTTTTGGTAGCCTCAGCTCAAGAACTCGTGAACGAGGTGGATGGCTATGGAGCCCTCGCCGACGGCCGAAGCCACCCGCTTGACCGACCGATGCCTCACGTCACCGGCCGCGAAGACGCCCGGCATGCTCGTCTCCAGCAGCATTGGAGGACGCTCCAGGAACCATCCTGTACACGGACCCCCGTTGCGCATCAGTTCCTGGCCGGTGGGCAGGAACCCCCGTTCGTCACGCAAGACCTCTTTGGGAAGCCACCCGGTGCGCGGCTCGGCGCCGATGAGCACGAACAGGCCTGCGGCGTCGACGGTATCCGTCCGCCCAAGAGCGGCGTCTTCGAGTACCAGGCGCTCCAACCGTCCCTCCCCGCCGCCCCCGATGACCCGCGTGTTGAGGCGAACCTCCATCGTCGTGCCCGGAAAATCGGCACCCGCAGAGGCGCCTCTGCGGGTGCCGATTTTCCGGGCACGACGATGGAGGTTCGCCTCAACACGCGGGTCATCGGGGGCGGCGGGGAGGGACGGTTGGAGCGCCTGGTACTCGAAGACGCCGCTCTTGGGCGGACGGATACCGTCGACGCCGCAGGCCTGTTCGTGCTCATCGGCGCCGAGCCGCGCACCGGGTGGCTTCCCAAAGAGGTCTTGCGTGACGAACGGGGGTTCCTGCCCACCGGCCAGGAACTGATGCGCAACGGGGGTCCGTGTACAGGATGGTTCCTGGAGCGTCCTCCAATGCTGCTGGAGACGAGCATGCCGGGCGTCTTCGCGGCCGGTGACGTGAGGCATCGGTCGGTCAAGCGGGTGGCTTCGGCCGTCGGCGAGGGCTCCATAGCCATCCACCTCGTTCACGAGTTCTTGAGCTGAGGCTACCAAAACCGCCACTTCTGGACCTCAAGTGGTGACGGTCTTGACGACAACCCAATGGGGGTCAAGGAGGGCTTGGGCGGGTTCGGGGGTAGGCGATACTATCGGAAATGCCTGCAAAAGGTGGCTCTGAGGATCCATGAGGGACCCTGTAGCATGTCCTGGCAGGACTCAAAACCCGGTGGGCGCAAGCCCGTGTGGGTTCGAGTCCCACCTCCGGCACAATCGCTAAGTTCACTACACTCCAGAGCGCGGCTCGTGGCTGAACATGGCCGAGATAGAGCTCTCGTTGCTCTCGCCAGTGTCTGGAGATGTGGAGCCATCGAATGATCCCAACCCTTCGTGACGGAACACCAGTCCAGGCCCCTGGACGACCCTCTATGACGCCGGATTCAGACGCTTGAGCACGTCGCTGGCGAACGAGCAAAGCTCAATCCCTACCCGGAGCTTCCTGGCGCCCGACCGGCCGTCCGGCGAACCAGGAGAGGGTCTTCTCGAGGCCCTCTCGGGCGCCTACGCGCGGCTCCCAGCCGAGCGCCTCCCTGGCGCGGGTTATATCCGGACGGCGCTGCTTTGGGTCGTCCTGGGGCAGCGGCTGGTAGACGAGCCTGCTCGGGCTGCCGGAGAGCTCGACCACCATATCGGCGACCTCGCGCACCGAGTACTCGTTGGGATTACCGATGTTGACGGGACTGGCCTCGTCGCTCTTCATCAGGCGAATGACCCCCTCTATCAGGTCTTCCACGTACTGCAGGCTCCTGGTCTGAAAGCCTTCACCGTAGATGGTAAGGGGCTCGCCGGCGAGGGCCTGGCGGATAAAGTTGGGGATCATGCGTCCGTCGTCGGGGCGCATCCTGGGACCGTAGGTGTTGAAGATGCGCACGATCCTGGTCCGTACCCCGTGGTGGCGGTGGTAGGCCATCGTGACGGCCTCGGCGTAGCGCTTGGCCTCGTCGTAGACGCCGCGCACGCCTACGGGATTGACGTTCCCCCTGTACCCTTCGTGCTGGGGGTGGACAAGCGGGTCCCCGTATACCTCGGAGGTCGAGGCGAGCATAAAGCGCGCACCCTTGGCGAGGGCAAGCCCCAGGCAGTTGTGGGTACCTGAAGAGCCAGCCTTGAGGATCTCAACGGGGATGCGCTCGAAGTCGGCGGGGCTCGCCTGGGCGGCGAAGTGGTAGACCTCATCCAGCTCTCCGGTAACGGCTATGTGGGAGCTCACGTCGTGGTTTACGTGCTCGAAGTCCGCTTCGCCATCTAGATGGGCTACGTTCTCGAGAGAGCCGGTTACGAGGTTGTCGACGCACCTGACATGGTAGCCCTCGGAAAGGAGCCTCTCGCAAAGGTGGCTGCCCACGAAGCCTGCGCCCCCCGTCACTAGAGCACGAGGCTTCTTGTACCCGGTGTTAGACGACGCCCTAGTCTCCGCCTCAGCCACGCCCGAAGCCCCTGTAGCGCAGGCCAGCGGCCCGCGCCGACGCCGGGTCAAGGGCGTTGCGACCGTCCACGAGCAGCGACGGCTCGCTCATCAGCGAGGCCGCGCGCTCGAGATCGAGGCCACGCAACTCGTCCCACTCAGTGGTCACGACCGCCGCGTGCGCCCCCCGGAGGGCCTCGTAGGGGTCAAAGACCACCTTCATCTCGGGCACCAACTGCCTCGCGGCCTTGCCGGCCACGGGATCATAGCCGACGACCCGCGCACCCAGGGCGCTCAGGGAGCGGCCTATTTCGAGGCTCGGAGCCCCCCTCAGATCATCGGTGTTGGGTTTGAAGGCCAGACCAAGCAGCGCCACACGCTTGCCCTTGAGGGTGTGCAGCTCCTGCTGGAGCTTGGAGAGCACCCGCTTGCGCTGCCTCTCGTTCACGGCGACTGTCGCGTCGAGGAGGTCGGGCTCGTAGTCGTACTCGCGGGCTATCGTGCGGAGCGCCGCGACGTCCTTGGGGAAGCAAGACCCTCCCCAGCCGATCCCGGCGCCAAGGAACCTCGAGCCGATCCGCCCGTCGAGCCCTATGCCCGCCGAGACCTCCATTATGTCAGCCCCGACCAGCTCGCAAAGGTTGGCGATCTCGTTTACGAAGCTGATCTTGGTCGCCAAAAAGGCGTTTGCGGCGTACTTGATCAACTCGGCGCTCGCCGGGTCCGTGGTAACGAAGGGCACAGCCACCTTCGGCCTCGGGTCGAACTCGGTCGGGAAGCCCTGCTCTATTATCGGCTCGTAGAGGGCCCTCAGGGTGTCGAGCGTCTCGCGATGATCGGCGCCGACCACGATCCGGTCAGGGAAAAGGGAGTCGTAGATGGCGCTACCCTCCCTCAAAAACTCGGGGTTGGAGGCCACCCGATAGTCCACCGCGCCGCCCCCGCTCCCCTCTGCGCCCTCCCGCAGGAGCATGGAGACGTAGTCGCCCGAGCCCGCCGGCACCGTGCTCTTGTTGACCACCAGGAGCGGGCGTTCCCTCTCTGCCCCCTCTGAGAGTGCCCGCCCTATGCCCCGCGCGACCGCCCCGACGCCAGAGAGGTCGGCGGACCCGCCATTGCCCTGCGGCGTGCCCACGGCGATAAAGACCACGTCTGCCTCGCCCACCACAGGCGCGAGGTCGGCCGAGAAGCGCAGCCGTCCGTGCCGGACGCCCCATTCGACGAGCTCTTCGAGTCCTGGTTCATAGAAGGGTATCCGGCACTCCCCAAGCTCGGCGATGAGTTGGGAGTCGTTGTCCACGCACGTCACCTGGTGGCCTAAATGCGCGAGGCACGCCCCCGTGGTGAGCCCCACGTACCCGGTCCCTGCGACACCAACGCCAAATGGCTCAGTCATCAATCTTTCCTAACGTTCTTGGGCTGTGACAAGCTCGCCGACGAGCAAAGGGGCCTGCGAGTCCTCACCTGCACGAACACGACTGGATATCTAACCTCGTGCAACAGTCGCACCATAACCCCCACCCCCTACCACCAAGAACAAGGACACGTCGCTCAGCGGCCAACTCAGCCACCTCTACTTACGGAGGCCTGGGGACTTTGCGTCCCCGCCTCACGACGAGTTTACCCTTTCCTGGATAGCCCTACTACAAGGCACATGCGCCCGGGCGTGGAGACCTCGCCAATAACCCTGCAACGCCCACCCGGAGCGGAACACGGCAGAAGCGATGCTCCGGGTGCGCGTAGACTGGGTGTACCCGACGAAGCTAGACTGGCGGGCGTTGCCCGGGCGGAGGGCATTGTATCCGGTGCAGCAGGATGGCGCCATCCTGCTGTATCGACCGAGGCGGCCGTGCTCTTCAGGAGGAGGCCAATGAAGACGCGAAAGTTGTAATTGCGGCTGGCGGATTCGTGCCAATATCGTCCCCGCTGCGTGAAAAAACCACGAGGGCATAACCACCATACATCATCGATGCAACACGTCCGATCGGTCTGGCAACCCAGCGGGAGGCAATAATATGTTTGCGCAGGTACCGTCATCTTATAAGGCATATGCAAGCAGAGACATTCTCTGATTCACACTCATCTGATCTTCTGGGAGTATATTTCTACGAGCTTGCAGCAAATCCCGTCGGCGCGGCCTGCCACGTGCTCGAAACCTAAGGCGAGGGTGCCATCTTCGAGCAGTGGCCCCGAAAGGAGACGACCGATGACCAACCTCAACACCAGTGACACGTTCCTCGACTTCATGCTGCCAGACCTCCGGGGCAGCCCGAAGACGCTCTCCGGCTTCATGGGTCCGAGCCAGGTAGACCAGAAGATGGGCTTCCTCGACGATCTCGCGGACGGGTCAGACGAACTCGTGGGATCGGGCTCGTGATCCTGGCCGTAATCTTCGACCTCGACGGCACCCTGGTGGAGACGGAGGAGCTGAAGGCCCTCTCCTACGCCCGAGCCGCCAGGGAGCTGCGCCCCACGCTGCGCGAGGACGAGGTGGTCGATGCCTTCAAAGACTACGTCGGCCGCTCCAGGCAGGAGGTCGCCACGGGGCTCATGGAGCACTTCGGGCTCGGAGATGCGGCGAGGGCCAGGATGGCGGAGTTCGGGGTCGAGGCGCCCTGGCAGGCCTTCGTGCAGGTCAGGCTGCGCGTTTATGAACGGCTACTGGCCGACCACGACCTTATCGTGTCCCACCGCTACCCGCACAACATAGCCCTCTTGCACGAGGTCAGGCGGCTTGGCTACCCGACGGCCCTCTCCACGATGTCCCACCCAGGGCAGGTGCGGCACGTGCTCAGCATTCTTGGGCTCGGGAAAGAGTTCGACGTGGTGGCGACCCGCGACGACGTCGAGCGCGGCAAGCCGGATCCCGAGATAGATCTGCTCGTGGCCCGCGAGCTCGGGGTGGAGCCCAGAGAATGCCTTGTCTTCGAGGACTCTCCCGCCGGCGTCGAAGCCGGACTCGCGGCTGGAATGGAGGTCATCGCCGTAACCACCGATCTCACCCGCCAGAAGTTCAGGGACACGGACCTCAATGACCGTTGCCTGGTAGTAGACGACCCGGGCGAGCTGCCGGCGGCGGTGCGGCGTGTGATCCCAGACTACGGCGGCGAGCCGGAATGAATAGTCACTAACGTCGAGCGTACCTGGAAGGCGCGTTGGCTGCGGAGTTTCGCGCGGAAGTGGACGCGTAGCCGAGAGATGTTTACAATCGGGTAACAGTCGTTGAATCTCAGCTGGTAGCATATGTTTGCTACGCGCGGTTAGCAGTGGGGGGAGCTTGCAGACAAAGAAAAGGGCATCGCCTTCCACACGCCGGTGGCGCAGGCGTGCGCAGCATCGCAGGAGACGGCTTCTGGCTGTGGTCATCCTGGCCGGTCTCTTCTTTGCTGTCGGCACGCAGGCTGCGGCTATGTTGCAGGACGACCGCGGCGAGACTGGTAACTCCGCGCGCGGTGCGGGAGCGGTCGAATCCCCTGGCGTAGACCCTGCCTCTTTCCAGGGGTCGACGTCGCCTGAGGAGCCCACGTCGATGCCGGCGGAGGCGGCCCCTGCTCCGGCCCGCGAGAAGACGGAGGACGTGCTGGCGTCCCACCAGGAACCGAGGACAGGAAAAGACGCCAGCGATGAAGACGCCCGCCAGGCCGAGCAAAAGGCGGCCAAACAGCTCGATAACGTTTCTGACGAGCCGCTCGACGTGCTCGTTCTGGGGGTCGACAAGCGGCCCGACTCATCCGAGGGCGAATCCACCCGCTCGGATACGATGATGCTCGTTCGGGTAACGCCTTCCACGGGAAGGGTGAAATTGCTCTCCGTCCCGCGCGACCTCTACGTCGAGATCGAACCAGGAGTCAAGGACAAGATAAACGCCGCCTACGCCTACGGGGGCGTAGATCAGGCGAGATCTGTAATGGAAGGACTCACGGGGGTCGAGGTAGACAACTACGTCGTCGTTGACTTCGAGGGCTTCGAGGAAGTCATAGACGTCATAGGCGGGGTCAAGGTCGACGTCGGGCACGGGGTGTTCCCCGAGAAGTGGCACATGGGCGAAGGCGTGCAGAGGCTAGGCGGGCGCAAGGCGCTCTTCTACGCGCGATACAGGGGGACGCCAAGGGCCGACCTCGACCGCATAGATCATCAGCAGAAGCTTTTGGCCGCGTTGCGCCGTCAGGCGTTCCGCTGGAACAGCGTGACGAAACTGCCAGGGATCATAAAGGCGACGAACGACAACGTCAGCACGGACCTCGGGGTCTGGCAGGTGATACCCCTCGCCAGGGCGCTGGTGCTGAACGGCAGAGAAGGCAAGATGACCAGCGCCGAGCTGAAGGGCTACCCGACCTACCTGGACGACGGCGCGCAGGTCCTGATGCCAGAGCAAGAGGCCAACGAGGCCATCCTGGAAGAATTCCGCGAGTAGACGACCCTGCCGATCGCATCGCTGGGCCTCGCAGGTAAGGTCGCGGGCTCCCGGTGCTAGCACCCTCTCCGAAAGGAGTCACCAAGATGCCTCATCCTTGGCACGACGTCCCGATCGGGGACGAAGCCCCTGATGAGTTCACGGCCCTTATCGAGATCCCCAAAGGCTCGAGGGTCAAGTACGAGCTCGACAAGGAGACGGGGCTCTTGAAGGTCGACCGTATCCTGTACTCGTCCGTGATCTACCCGGCCAACTACGGGTTTATCCCGAGGACCCTGGGCGACGATGACGACCCGCTCGACTTGCTGGTCCTTATGCAGGAACCGGTCCAGCCTCTCAGCATATTGAGGGCGCGCCCCATCGGTATGATGCACATGGTCGACGAGGGCGAGAACGACGAGAAGATCATCTGCGTTCACCTCGACGACCCGGAGTACCGCTCCTACGGACACCACAGCGAACTGCCCGAGCACCGTCTGGCCGAGCTCAGGCGCTTCTTTCAGGACTACAAGGTGCTCGAAGGCAAGCAGGTAGACGTCGGCGACTTCTCGGACCCGGATGAGGCTAAAGACGCCGTCAGGCACGCCATGCGCCTCTACGACGAGCACTTCACGAGCAGCACCTCGGGCGCGAAAACAGGTTGAGGTCGCGCCAAGCCTGACAGCGGGCCCCTCGCGAACGGCTCCTACATCCTGGCGGGTTTAAACGTGTCCTTTGCGGGCAAGAAGCATCGAGCATAGCGACCGACCATGCGGAAGAAAGGAGCGTAAGTGGCGGAGCAGAACACCGAGCAGACGATCAGGGTGCGCCAGGTCACGGACGTGCAGGTCTCGTGGACCGAACACGGTCGCGGGGATCACGGGGCTTTCACGGTGCAGCTCATCCTGGACAACGGGGCCGAGGAGTACATCCTTCAACCCACGGCGGAGGATGCCAGGGTACAGATCGAACTGCTCAAGCAGGCGAAGACCGTCTTCTTCGATATCGACAGGAAGGTCTTGATCTTCGGTAACGTACCACTGGGGGGATAGTACGGTTTCGAGAGGGCGGATCGCGAACCGCCCCTACCAGTAGGTCGTGGTTGGCGAAAGACCCAAGGGGCCCGCGGTCGGGCCCTTGTTCATGGTAGAGAAAAGGCCGGGTGCTCCCCAGCAGGAGAACCCGGCCTTCCGGTTTGTTCGACTGCTTCTAGAACTCGAAGATGATGCGGGACTTACCGCGGGCGGAGCGGCGCCTGCGGAGCAGGAGCCAGAGGAGGAGGCCTCCGCCCAGGACGAGCAGGCCGGTACCCGAGGTCAGGAACGCGATGGCACCGCTGTGGACGTCCGCGGCGGCGGGGCGCTGCTGGACCTCTTCCGGGGTCGCCGTGCCCTCCATGATGTCCCTGAAGTTCCGGAGGTCCTGCTCCAGGTTCGCCTTCGGACCCGAGGTCACCCTCGAGGCCGCCTCCCCGAGCGCGCCGCCCGGCGTGTCCCAGTAGTTCATCTGGACCTCGACGCGGGTGCGGTCAGAGGACACTTCCTCGAAGCGCACCTGGCCCGAGGTCTGCACGTCGCCGTTCTCTGAGTTCCAGCCGATCGCCTCATTAGGCTTGTCCTGTGTAGTCTTGGCGTCGAACTCGGCCCTGTAACCCAGGGGCCCCTTGATTACCCAGTGGGTGGTATCTGGACCCGTCGGCCGCACCTCCTCGACGTTCTTCATGAACTGCGGCAGGTTCTCCAGCGTCTTCCAATAGTCGTAGACCTGCTGGACCGGAGCACCTACTTCTACACTCGATTCAATCCGCTGAGGCATCTTTCCTCCTGTGCCAATTGTGAACGTCCGATTCGACTCTTTACCCCTCTCACCACAGGATAAACCGGTCGGAGAGGAGACCCATGCACCAGGGCTCGTATGCTCCTCGTCTGACGCGGACAGAGACCGGGCTCCGTTCTAAGCAGGACCCGGAGATCTAGATCATCGTGCTCTTACTAAGCGCTTCTCTTCTGGTCCTCGTGCTTGCCCTCGGCGAACTCCTCGACGATCTTGGCGCAGAAAGCGGACAGGTCGTCGGGATTACGGCTCGTGACGAGACCCTGGTCGGTGACGACCTCCTCGTCAACCCAGTTGCCGCCGGCGTTGCGGATGTCGGTCTGGAGGGTCGGGAAGGAGGTGAGGGTCCTTCCGCTAACCACGCCGGCTTCCACGAGCGTCCAGGGACCGTGGCAGATCACACCGACAGGCTTCCCCTGCTCGAAGAAGGCGTGCACGAAGCCGACGGCTTCCTCATCGCCGCGCAGGTTGTCCGCGCCAACGGTGCCGCCCGGTACGACCAGGCCATCATAGTCGTCAGCGGAGACCTCGGAGAAAGTCTTCTCCACCGTGAACGTCTCGCCGGGATTGACGTCGCTGTTCATGGTCTGGGCGTCTCCCGTCTGGAGACCTATGACGTCCACCGTGGCGCCTTCGTCCTCGACGGCCTTCTTCGGCTCGGTGAACTCGACCTGCTCCGTGCCTACAGGCGCCAGGAGGATGGCGATCTTCTTGCCCTGCAACTCGTTAGCCATTAGGGTAATCCTTTCGTTCGGCTTAACTTTCTCGAAGTACCCGACAGAGGCTCGCCCTAAACGACGTGCTGACAAGGTTCAACTCAATTTCTCGGGGCCGTCCGACCCTAGCACGAAGGTCTCCTCGGCCTTGGCGCCTTCGAGCGAAGGGTTCCAGGCGAAGGCCTGGCCTGATCTGATCTCACGCCGCGCCTTCGGGGTCGCGATCACCTCCCGCGAGGCGTAGCCGGTCATTCCTCCCTGATGGTGGTCGATCCAGCCCTCGGGGAAGCCCGCATCTGCATAGAAGCGGCGGCAGTCTTCGAAGGCTTCAGCCAGGGTGCGGCCCTCGCGGGTGGCCTCCTCCCTCATGCGGCGTAGGATCTCTGCGCAGGCCTCCTGGCGCCTGACCGTCTCCGGGTCGGGCTCGTCGAAGTAGACCATCTGCGTGAGGCTGGCGAAGAGTCCGCCGCGCTCGGCGCAGACGACGAGCATCGCCTGCCTTCCGAGGGGTCTAACATGCGGGACAGGATGACGGTAGCGCACTAGCCGTTCCCTGGAGGCTGCCATCAGTACGGGGGTGTACATGCCTCGCCCCAGGCACGCCGCCGATAGCTGCGCCGCGGCCTCGAGCTCGGCCGTGTCGGGCATGAGGGAGTCCGCCACCTCCGCCATTGCTAGGACAGCGTCCGCGCCAAGACGCCGGTAGGCCTCGATCGCCGCCTCATCGAGGACGTAGCGCAAGGGTGAGATCTCGGCCGAAAGGTCCCGGCCAGACCCCGACGGGATATCCGTTCCCACGCTGGCGCCGCCGGTGAGCTCTCGCAGGAGTGCGGTGGGCTCCTCGTGCCATGGGTGCTCGACCATCTCTATCCCAGGCGTCTGCTCCTCGCGCATCCTGGGCGCTTCGATGTTGTCCGTGACGATGTAGGCGGCATCTGCGGTAAGCAAGACGCTTGCCACCCCGATGGGATCTCCACGGTCCACCCTGTTGTCTGCGCCGCCCGTGTACCAGGCGAAGTTCGCGGGATGGCTCAGTAGAAGCGCACCGACGCCGTGCCCTTCCATCAACTCCCGCAGGCTACGGTCCCTCGACTCCCGGCTCATTTCAGCACGCTCCCTACGGTCGCTTGTCAGCACGCTCAGGCTAGCGCCTTCGCTTGTCAGCAACGCTTCGGCCTTTCAGGCTTCGCTTTCAGTTTCTTGGTTGGGCAAGTTCCGCTCCGGCTGCGGGGACGAACTCGTAGAATGCGGGGGCTTTGAATTTGTGTTCTGCGAACGCTTGCTTGGCAGCGTTTGTGACCTCGTTGGTCTTGGCTTCTGGTACCAGGGCGATCGCGCAGCCGCCGAAACCTGCTCCGGTGAGGCGGGCTCCGATGGCGCCGCGCTCTCTTGCTGTTTCCACGAAGGTGTCTAGTTCGGGCGTCGAGACCTCGAAGTCTTCGCGCAGCGAGGCGTGGGAAGCGTACATCAGGCGTCCGAAGACGTCGAAGTCGCTGTTTTGGAGTGCTTCGACGGCTGCGAGGACGCGGGCGTTCTCGGTGACGATGTGCCGCGCGCGCTTCAACTCTGCTCCGGAGAGGAGATCTAGGTCCCCTTCCGTGGCATCGCGTAGTTCCTCTATGCCAAGCGTGCTGGCGGCGCGCTCGCACGTGGCCCTCCTGTCGTTGTAGCCGGTGTCGGCGAGACCGCGCTCGACGCGGGTATCGCAGACAACGAGGGCGAGGCCCGCTGCCGTGAGGTCGAGGGGGACGCTCTGCGCCTCCAGCGAACGGCAGTCGATTAGCAGGGCGGCCCCGGCCTTGCACAGCAGGGAAGCGTACTGATCCATGATACCGGTTCCGACCCCAAGGTAGTCGTTCTCGACCCTCTGGCAGAGGACGGCGAGGTCGGTGCGTTCGATCGTAAACCCGAATAGGGCGTCGAGGGCTAGCGCCGTCGCTGCCTCGATGGCCGCAGATGAGGAGAGCCCCGAGCCGAGCGGCACGTCCCCCGCGAAAGCGGCCCTGAACCCCCCGAGCTCGTGTCCCGCCTCCCCCATCGCCCACCCGACGCCTCGCGGGTAATCCGCCCAGGAACCGTCCTTCTCTCCCACCTGTCGCGTCTCGTCGAAGTCCGCGGAGTAGAGGAGGGTTTCAAACCCTCCTCTACCGCCGGTACCCAAGGCCACGGCGATACGGCGGTCGATGGCGCAGGGGAGGACGAAGCCGCCGTTGTAGTCGGTGTGCTCGCCGATCAGGTTCACGCGGCCAGGGGCGCTCGCCACGAGGTCAGGCTCGTTGCCGAACTGCTCGTTGTAAGCGCGTGCCGCCCTCTGCTCTGTCTCTCGCAAGGCAGGCTCCTACTCGCTGTAACCGTCGGGGTGGTCTCGCATCCAGGTCCAGGCGTCGGAGATCATGGTCTCGAGCCCGGGCTTCTCGGGTTTCCAACCGAGGTCGGCCTGGATCTTCTCGCTCGAGGCCACGAGCGTGGGCGGGTCCCCGGCCCGCCGCGGCGCCTCGTCGGCGTCTAACTTCGCGCCGGTGACGCTGCGGGCGGCCTCGACGACCTCCCTGACGGAGTAGCCGGCCCCGTTGCCGAGGTTGTAGACGCGGTGCTCTCCCGGCCCGGCAGCCTCGAGCGCGAGCAGATGGGCGCGGCCAAGGTCCTCGACGTGGATGTAATCGCGTACGGCCGTGCCGTCGCCCGTGGGGTAGTCGGTGCCGAAGATCTTCACGGAGGAGCCCTCCGCGGCGGCCATGAGGACGAGGGGGATCAGGTGCGTCTCCGGGTGATGGTCCTCCCCGAAGCGTCCGCTCGCCCCTGCCACGTTGAAGTACCGGAGGCTCGTCGCGGCCAGCCCGTGGGCCTCGGCCACGGCCCCGATGAGCCGGTCCACAGCGAGCTTGGAGCTCCCGTAGGGGTTGGTCGGCATGGTGGGAGCCTCCTCCCTTATCGGCACCTCTTCGGGCTCACCGTAGACGGCGGCCGTGGAGGAGAAGACAAGCCTCCCTGCACCTGACTCGCCCATGGCCTCGAGGAGGTTGAGCGTACCGCAGACGTTGTTGCGATAGTAAAGCTCCGGCTGTTCCATAGACTCACCGACGAGGGAGAGCGCGGCGAAGTGGAGCACCCCTTCGAAGCCTTCTGAGAGCGTCTCGCGCGCGAAGGCCGCATCCAGGAGATTTCCACGAACGAGACGCACCCCTCTTGGGACGGCGTCACCGTGACCTTTCGAGAGGTCGTCGAGCACGACCGTCTCGTGGCCGGCCCGGACAAGCTGGGAGGCCACGACGCTCCCGATGTAACCGGCCCCGCCGGTTACGAGGACTTTCACGGCCCTACTATCTTCCCGCGCAGGGTCGCGGCGCTATCTTCAGGCAGCACGTCCATGATGAACGCGCCTGCCCCGGTCTCACTTCCCGCCTGGTACTTGAGCTTGTCCCCGGTCCGGTTGGGCGGGTAGAACTCGATGTGGAAGTGGGCAACTCCCCTGTGGTCCCCGCCGTCAGTAGGGGCCTGATGCATCACCATCATGTAAGGGAGTGAGAAGCCGAAGAGGGAATCGTACCCGACGAGCAGGCGCTTCAGGACGGACGCCAGGTCGCGGCGCTCCTCGGTACCGAGGTCCGCCATGGAAGGCACGCAGCGGCGGGCGTAGATGTGCGCCTCGAAAGGGAAGTGGGCGTAGAACGGGATGAAGGCCGTAAAGTGCTCGCCCTTCGCGACCACCCTGCGGCCGTCCTCGTGCTCCCGGGAGAGGAGGTCGCAGTGAAGGCATGAGCCCCCATTGTGTTCCCTGTACTCGCTGGCCGCCTGTAGCTCCTTTGCTGGGCGCGGCGGAACGAAAGGATAGCCGTAGATCTGGCCGTGCGGGTGGTACAGCGTCACCCCTATTGCCTCACCCTTGTTCTCGAAGATGAAGACGTATTCGACCTCTTCGCGGGCGCCGAGCTCCCTGTAGCGGTCGGTCCAGACCTCGACGAGGTTCTCGATGCGACGTTCGCCCATGCTGGCCAGCGTCGCGTCGTGGTCGTCCGAGTACACGACGACCTCGCAGACACCGCGTCCAGGGGCTGTCGGCGTGAGGGCGCTGCCCGGCTCGTCCGGCGCGCCGGCGTCGGGAGAGAACGACGGGAACATGTTCTCGAAAACGGCTATCTCGTAGGACTCTCTCTCAATCTCCGTCGGGAATCCGCCGGGTTTGGTTGGACACAGGGGACAGTACTCGGCCGGTGGCAGGAACGTACGGTCCTGGCGGTGGGTGGCGTAGGCGACCCACTCCCGCAGCGTCGGGTCCCAGCGGAGCTGGTTCAATCCTCTTCCTCCCCTTCGTCATCGAAGGTGTAGAAGATGACGTAGCGGCCCTCGTCCTTCTGCTCGATCTCTTTGTTCAACGCTCCGATGTCCTCCTGGTCACGTCCCGAAACGCGCCTGCCACGGGTGTCTCGGTCCTGATGAAACCCCCTCTACCGTCCGGCTCGAGGTCGTACATCCCCATGTGCCACAGGTAAGCCTCCGGCGGCTTCTCTCCCTCTCGGTAAGCCCAGTCTATCAAGCTGAAGAGGGGCCACCACGTGTAGCCGACGAGCGGCAGACCCTCGGAGCGCAGGCGATGTACCAGCCCGAGCGAGTCTTCCAGCCAACGCAGCCGGTCCTCGACCGACCCCGACACGCTCGTCTCGGTCCAGAAGATGGGCTTCTCGTAGCGGGCGTGGAAGCCGCGAACGAGCTCCTCTATACCCCCCGTCCCGCTCCACACGCTGCGGCGTCCGCCATCGGGGAGGAACTCCGTCGTGGTCATGTGTGGGTAGTAGTTGATACCGAGGATGTCCGGCTCCGTCGGGCGCTCCCGAAAAAAGGCGAAGTCGTCGTCCGAGAAGCCGTTCTCTGCAAGATAGTCGTGGAGGGCGTGATCCGCCCCCACCCGCCCAAAGAGGAGGTCGTAGACGAGCCAGTTCCGGTGCTCCAGAAAGTCGATGCGTTCGGCGTGCTCGGGGCCGCCCACGTAGCGGAAGGTCGCCTCGACGTGGACAAAGATGGGCTCCTTCCCCGTCTCCCTCACGGCCCGTTGGGTCTGCACGATGCCGCGAGTTAGCTGCTTCACGAGCGTCACGAAGCCACCATCTCCCGTCAGGGCCGGGGGCCAGCGGCCATCTTCGCCGCAGTAAATGGCGTTCAAGAGCGGCTCGTTCATCGGTGTGTAGAATCGCACGGTCTCGCCGTATCGTTCGGCGAAGCGCGCGGCGTACTCGGCGACGCGCCGTGGGTAGTCGGGGTTGGCGAACTCGCGTTCCAGCCAGAGCGGGCACCCGTAGTGCATGAGGTCGACGATCGGGTTCAGTTCCAGGGCGTGCAGACGCTCGACGACCCGGTCGGTCCAGGACCAGTCCCATTCGTCGGTGGCCGGGTTTACACGGTACCAGGGGATGCCGTACCGGATCATGGAAGCCCCACTGGAGGCCGCGAGGTCAAGGTCCTCGCGCCAGTTGTCGTAGTGGCCGGTCAGCTCGTACTCGTCTAGGGATCTGAGGCCGGGAGAGACCTGTGGGACGAAGGTGTCCTCGATGCCCACGGCGAACCTCAGGCCGTAAGGTCTCTCCCAGAAGCGGTCCATTACGGGCGGTACACGCGGAAGTAGTCGAACCTGCTGGTGGCGGACGGGTCGTTCGGGTCCTCTTTGCCGAGTGAGATCAGGCCGATGCGCGGCGTCGTGCGCGCCGGCAGGGTCCACGTTCCGCCCCAGACCCAGTGCTTTCCGTCGCGGCTGGTGGCGGCCCTGAACTCGTGCTCGCCGTTGTTCGGGTCTACGCGGTGCGAGAGCCTGAGCCAAGTCGTCCCGGCCGGCGGGCCGACGAGCATGCCACCGAAAGAGGTCTTGCCGGCGTACGGTATCTCCTTGCCAAACTCGGTCTGTCTGGTGTTCCAAATCGCCACGTGCGAGAGCCGCGTCCACAGATCGTCGTTCACGTAGGCGATGAGTCCGCCCTGCTGGAAGTTGCGGATCGCGCCGACGCCGAGGTCTATGGTGAGTTTGGTCTCGACCGTGTAGCTTCCCCGCGGGGCGTCGCGTAGCAGCACGGAGGCCGTGTTGACGGGCGGCTTACCACTTTCGTCCTGGCCCACGATGTCCGCCTGTTGGACGGGCCAGCGGTAGGACCCGCGCCTCTCCCGCCCGTCCGGCTCGCGCACCCAGGACCAGGCCGGCTGGAGCTCTCTGTCGTTGAACCCGTGGCTGTAGGCCGGCAACGAAGTCCCGACTTCGGGCGGATCGATCACGTTCTTGTGCGGCGTGTAGAGCCTGACCGCGCTGAAGTTGTCAGCCTCAACACGTCCGCCGCGCGAGGCGATGCCCGCCCTACCCCCCGAGAGAGCCTCGGGCAGGGCGCGACGGACGACGGCGTAGGGGTCGTTCAGCCTGGCGTCGGTGACCTCAGCCACCATCTTCGGCCCGCGCACCTCTACCGCGAGGTTGTGCCACTTGCCGAAGGAGAAGTCCCCGGGGAGGGAAGCGCTCTTCCGGCCAGCGCTCCGGCCCCCCACCACGGCGTCGGTGACGAGCGCGTGCGCGCGGCGGTCCAGCCAGGCTACCGCGTAGTTGTTCGCGCTCTTGTAACGGACGACGACGCCGGCCGCCTTGCCGCCTGCTAGGCGCAAATCGGCCTCGGCGCGCACGTCCGCGGGGAGCGACGCGCGGGCGACCAACAGGCCGCGGCGGTCGCTCGCTCCCTGCTTGATGACGTAGCCCTTGCCGTTCTGTTTTTTGAAGAGGTGCCAGGCCCCGCCGACGTGCTCCCAACCCTTGCCGAGGGAGGTATCGCGGTTGAAGGAGTCGTTGACGGGCCCGTCCGTGACCGGGGCGGGTTGCGCGTTTGCGGAGGCCCACCTGCCGCCGCGGACGGTCGGCCAGCCGTTTATCCAGTCGAGCCGGTCGAGGAGCATGGGACGCTCGTTGATCCCGAACGGCTCGTCGAGGTAAGGGTCTCTCCGGTCTATGGCGTGGTAGGCGAAGAAGTCCTGGCCACTCAAGTCGGTGACGACGGCGTTGTGGCCGGTGCCGACCCACTTGTTGCCGTTGGGTGTCACCACGATAGACCCGCCCACCCGGGACTGCGTCATCGGCTGGCCCTCGCGGTCGCGGAAGGGACCCTCAGGGCTCCTGGAGCGCCCCACATAGACGCTGTAGCCGGTCGTCGGGCCAGCGCAACAGTTCGCCGACGATCCGAACAGATAATAGTAGTTGCCGTGCCTGAGGACGTAGGCGCCCTCGTAACGGTTGTCTATGGCGACCATCGTCGGCTTGCCGGCCTTATGGGTGGCGTCGTCGGACAACTTTCTCACCCAGATGCCACCGTAATACGAACCGTAGTAGAGGTAGTGGGTACCGTCGGGGGCGGTGAACTCGTTGGGATCGAAGGTCCACTCGAAGTCGCCGGGATCGCCGGAGTCACCCCGGCGGGGCCCTACCACAGGCGCACCGGAATCCTTCCACGGACCCGTGGGCGCCGTGGCGACCCCGACCGCGTTATCGTGCGGCTCGTCGGTCACGGTGGTCTCGGTGACCACGTAGTACATATAGTACTTGCCGTCTATGTAGCGGATGTCGGGGGCCCAGATGCCCGCCTCGGGGGCGCCCAGGAGGGACGGTTCGAGGAACCGAAGGCGTCCCCGACGTAGTTCCAGTTCACGAGGTCCTTCGAGCGGGCCATGGGGATGGTGTGGGAAGTTCCCTCCCCTTCGCGCAGGGGATCGCTCGTCCCGTACGAGTACCAGTAGCCGTCCTTGCCCTTGATGATCGAAGGGTCCGCGAACGTGTCGGCGAATGCCTTCGAGACCGGGTTGGTGTACGTGCCTGTCGTCTCCTGCGCCCCGCCAACCCCCGCCATCAGGAGCACGCACAGCAGGAGCATGCCTCCGAGGCCGAAGAGCCTGGCCAGACCGGGGTGTTTCGTCGCTTTCATTACTCTATCCTTTCAGGCCGCTGCGGGAGACGCCTTCTATGATGTAGCGCTGGGCGAAAGCGAAGATTATGAGGACCGGTATGCTGGCCAGCACGCCGCCGGCCATGATGACCGTGTAGTTCGTGGTGTATGCGCCCTGGAGTATGGCCAGTCCCGGCGGCAGGGTGAGGCTCTCCGGGCTCAGGAGCACGTAGACCGGCCACAGGAAATCGTTCCAGTTGGTCAGAAAGCTCAGGACGGCCAGTGTGGCAAGTGGGGCCTTACTGAGAGGCAGGATGATGCGGAGGAAGATCTGCAATCGGTTGGCCCCGTCTATGAGGGCCGCCTCCTCCAGCTCCAGGGGCAAGGACAAAAAGAACTGGCGCAGGAAGAAGACCCCGAACGCCCCGGCCGCCCCAGGCACTATCACGGCCAGCAGGGTGTCCAGCCAGCCGAAGGATTGTACGATCAGGTAATTGCCGATCAGGAAGACGAATTGGGGGATGACCAGCGTCAGGACGATGACAACGAACATCAGGTTCTTGCCGGGGAAGTGCATCCTGGCCAGCGCGTAGGCTGCCATCGAAGCCGTAATGAGCACAAGCACCGTGTGCGCTGAGGAGGCGATCATGCTGTTCAGAAACCACTGGAGGACGGGGTTGGCCGAACTGGTCGTGAGAATCGTCGAGTAGCCCTCTCCCGAGATGTCACGCGGTATCCACTGCGGAGGAAAGCGCGTGGTCATGAAGTCCGGCTTGAGCGAGGTGGAGAGCATCCACAACAGCGGCGCCACGAACACGAAGGTCAGCAAGACCAGGCCCGCATACGACGGGATCAACCTGACGAAACGCCCCAGATTCCCCTGCCCATCTTTGGGCTCCGCCCTGACCGTTCGTTGCGTCATCTCAGTCTCCCCTGTAACGGAAAAGCGCGAAGTTGGCGAGGCTGACCAGGGCCAGGGCGAGGGCAAGCACGTAGCTCATCGCGGCAGCCGGGCCCATCTTGAAGAACCTCAAACCCTGCTCGGCGATGTACCAGATGGCTGTCTTGGTCTCGGCGCCCGGGGCACCCTGAGTAATAATGTAGGATTGGCCGAACATGTTGGCCGAAGCAAGGATCGTCACCGTTATGACGAAGAGCAGGACGGGCCTGAGCCCGGGCAGGGTTACGTTTACGAACCTCTGCCAGCCGTTGGCGCCGTCCACTTTCGCCGCGTCGTAGAGGGCGGGGTCTATGTCCTGGAGGCCCGCGAGGTAGATGACGGTATTGAAGCCGAGGGTCCACCATACGGTCACCCCGACCAGGGAGACCCAAGCCCACGGCAACGCCGTGATCCACGGTATGTTGTCGGGCAGCCCTAAAGTGCCCAGGTAGTAGTTGACGAGCCCGACGTTCGGGTCGAGCAAGAAGCGCCAGAGGATGCCGATCACCGCCACCCCGAGCACGTACGGCGCGAAGAACGTGGCCCTGAAGAAGTTGCGCCCGCGGAACTCCCGGTTCAGCATCAGGGCTATCAGGAGGGGGATTATCACGAGCAGCGGCACGGAGTAGAGCGTGAACTTGCCCGTGGCCTCCATGCTCTTCCAGAAGGGCTCGAAGGTGGTGGAGCCAGGGGAGATCAGGTCCACGTAGTTCTGCAGGCCGACCCAAGGCTTGACGGGAAGCAAGGGGTCCCAGCTGTGGAAGCTGATCCAGACCCCGAACACGACCGGCACCAGGATGAAGATGCTAAAGAGCGCCAGGTAAGGCGCCATGAACAGGTATGCTGTCAGCGGGCTCGCGTCGGCGGGCTTGCGCCCGCCGGAGGCCGTCTTGCCCCGCGGCCGCTGGACGGGGGGTTGCTCTACGCCTTGCGTGGCCATCGGTCCTACGCCGCCTGGTACTTCTGCTTGTTCTCCTTGAGGAGCTGGTCGGCCTTGCCTGCCGCTTCTTCGAGGGCGGCTTCGGGCTCCTTCTTGAGCAGGACGGCCTCGTTGATCGCCGGCTCCAGCGAACCTGTATACACGTCGGCGATGCCCGGCTCCGGCGGGGTGAACTGTACGTAGGGGAGCTCTTCGGCGAAGACGGGCTGCCACTCGAGGCTCTCGAACGCCTTACTGTCTCGTACGCTGTTGCGCGCCGGCACCTGCCCGGCCTTGGCCCACTCTTCGGAACGCTGGCTGACCCAGTTGATAAACACCTTGGAGGCCGCGACCTTGTTCGGGTCCTGACCCCGCTTGTTCATGATCACGAAGTTGTGGGACCCCGCCCAGGCCCCCTTCTGCGAACCTATCTGCGGCAGCGGGGCCGCGCCCCACTCCAGGTCCTTGATGTCGTCTAGCGGATTGATGTTCCAGATGCCGTTCCACATGAAGGCGTTATCGCCGTTCTGAAAAGCTGTGAGTTCGGCATCCTGGGCCACGTCCTTCGGGCTGTACCCGTTCTCGACCACGTCTACCATCCAGGTCAGGGCGCTCACGCCCGCGCTAGAGTTGAAGGTGGCTTTGGTCGCGTCGTCGTTGTAAAGCTGACCGCCGAACTGGTAGAGCAAGGACTGGAACGTTAGCCCCCCCGTAAACAGGAACGGGGACATCCAGTGCCCCTGGATGCCTTTACTCTTCATCCGCTCCAGGGCAGCCATGTAATCGTCCTTGGTCTGGGGTGGGCTGTCGGGGTCCAGGCCCGCCTTCTCCATAGTGCTCTTGTTGTAGTAGAGGCCCAGCGGGTGTATGTCCAGGGGAATGCCATACCGCTTGGCGTTGTAGACCCCGGCGTTCCAGACGACCGGCACGAAGTCGCTCTCCTTCAGCTTCAGGGCGCTTGCCACGTCGTCCAAAGCCAGGATCACACCGCGCGCGGCGTTGGTGGGAAGCTGGTCTATGTGCATGATGCCGAGATCCGGCCCCTTCCCGCTCTGGACCGCCGAGGGCACCTTCTGGTAGTAGGTCTCCCACTCCACGGTGTTCATGCTGACGCTTATGTTCTCCTCTTGGGAGTTGAAGTCGTCTACCAGCTGCTGCATGTACGGGCCGTCCCCGCCGGTGAACCCGTTCCAGAACGAGAGGCTAACCTTCGGCCCGTTGTAGGACTTGCCGCCGCTGCCGGCCTTCTCCAGGTCGGTGCTAGAACCGCCGCAACCCGCCAGCGCAAACCCCGCCCCGGCCCCGGCGCTCAGGAGCAAAAAATCTTGCCGCGTCAACCTGCGGGCCAACGATCGTCCCTCACCCATGCCTTCCTCCTTCTGCTTCGCCAGCCCCTGTCGAGTATCCCCTGTTACACCACCCAAATGTTTACCCAAGTTAACAGCACGCCAACTCAGGAGCAACCGCAACGAGCCCACGCGTGTTGCTCTCGTACCCCCGAAGAACGTCACAGCCCGAAAGCCCGCGATGTCAATCTCGCCGCCCGCTGGCACGGCGGAAGGATCGGAACGCTACGTCTCTACGCCGGCGCCTAATTGCCGGCCTTCACGTCCCTCTCGCGGGCGGTGATCTCACGGATTTTCTTCAGCGGTGCCTTGGGTTTGCGGTCGTAGGTCAGGAGGCCGTTGATTTCCTGTTCCACGTCGGTTAGTTGCGTGTAACAGAAGCCCTGGACCGGCTGGCTTTGCAGGAGGGCTTGGATCATGGACTCGTAGCGTTCGAGGAACTCTTCGGCGTCTGTGACGGTGCTGTAGCCCCAGTCTTCGGCGCCGGTCTCTTGGCCGGAGAAGGCTATTCCGCCGAACTCTGTGACGAGGATGGGTTCGCCCCTGTAGGCGTGGCCGGGGACGTAGACTGGCCGGTTCGCGGGTTCTGCGGCGACGGCAGACTCGGGCGTTCTGTAGCTCTCTTCAAGGGCTTCGGCATCGCGGTAGTCGTGGATCGTGCAGAGGTCTGTGAGGGCGTGTTCCCAGCCGTCATTGGAGACGACGGGACGGGATGGGTCGAGGGAACGGGTAAGGTGGTAGAGGGCGAGGAGATGTTCGGTCTGCTCGGGCTCGCGGGCAATGTTGGGGACGCCCCAGCTCTCGTTCATGGGTACCCAGGCTACGATGCAGGGGTGGTTGTGGTCGCGCGCGACGGCCTCCTGCCACTCGGCGGTTATTCGCCGCACGTAGCTGGGGCTGTACTGGTAGGCGTTCGCCATCTCGCCCCAGACGAGAAGTCCGAGGGTGTCAGCCCAGAAGAGGTAGCGTGGGTCTTCGACCTTCTGGTGCTTTCGGGCGCCGTTGAAGCCCATCTCTTTGGTGAGCTCTACGTCCCTGCGTAGATCCCTGTCCGTAGGGGCGGTCAGGAGGCCTTCCGGGAAGTAGCCCTGGTCGAGGACGAGCCTCTGGTAGAGAGGACGCCCGTTCAGTAAGACTTTGCCACCTTGCACTTCGATCTTCCGCATCCCGAAGTAGCTCTCGGCCGTGTCGAGCACCCTGCCTTCCTCGTCAAGGAGGTCCAGCCGAAGGTCGTAGAGGTTAGGATCCTCGGGGCTCCAGAGGGCCGGGCTCGGCCACTCAGAGAGATGCGGCGTTTCCGGAGAGTCACCGAGACGTAGGAGAGGCAGGCAACGCTCCACAAGCGTGGAGGGCAGTCCGATGGTATCGTCGAGAACCGGCTCGCCGTCGAGCTCCACGGCCACGCGCAGGCTCATCCCGGGCTGGTAACCCTCTATGGATGCCTTAAGGCCGACCCTGGCGGCGTCCACGTCTGGGGTCAGACGGAGCGCGTCTATGCGAACGCCGTTGACGCGTTCGAGCCAAACGGTTTGCCAGATCCCCGTGGTCCTGGTGTAGAAGATCCCCTCGGACTTCTCCTTCCAGTACTGCTTGCCCCGCGGGATGGTCACGTCCCGGCTGGGGTCTTCTGCCCGGACGACCACGACGTTCCCACCTTCGATCAGCGTATGCGTTACGTCAGCGGAGAAAGGAGTGTGCCCGCCTTCGTGAGAGGCCACGTGCACGCCGTTTACCCAGACGGTCGCGCGGTAATCCACGGCCCCGAAATGGAGGAGCAGTCGGCCGTCATGATCCGGAGCGTGCTCGAACGCGCGGGCGTACCAGACGACATCGTGGAAGTCCGTCTCGCCGATACCCGAGAGCTTCGACTGGTAACAGAAGGGAACGATAATCCTGCGGTCGAGAGGCGCTTCGCCTGAGTGAAGGTCCTCGGGCGTGAGGTTCTGCCAGCCTCTGGCTAGCCCGGCATCCTGGTCGTCGAAGGCGAAGTGCCATTCGCCGTTCAGGTTGATCCAATCTCTACGGCGGAACTGTGGGCGTGGGTATTCCGGACGTGGTAAGGGTTCGGTTACCACTGGTGATGGACCTCGTCACGGATGTACTCGTCGTAGATCTCACGCGCGCGCTGCATGGTCTCGTCCGAGAGCGGAGCCATTTCCGCTGCGGCGACGTTGTCCTCGACCTGGGAGGGATTCTTGCCGCCGGGGATGGCGCATGAGACGGCGGGGTGCACAAGGATCCAACGCAGGGCGAACTGCGCGAGGGTGTGCCCTTCCGGGACGAGCTCCTTTAATTCCTCCGCGGCCCCGAGGCCCGTCTCGAAGTTCACCCCGGAGAAGGTCTCGCCGCGGTCGAAGGCCTCTCCCTCGCGGTTGAAGAAGCGGTGGTCGTCTTCTGCAAAGGCGCGGTCGGCGCTCATCTTGCCGGAGAGAAGACCGCTCGCCAGGGGCACGCGGGCCAGGATGCCGACGTTGCGTTCCTCGGCTAGCGGGAAGAAAACCTCCTCCGGCTTCTGGCGGAAGATGTTGAAGATGATCTGGACGGTCCTCACGTTCGGGTACGACAAGGCCACCCGCGCCTCCTCGACCTTCTCGACGCTCACGCCGTAATGGCGGACCTTCCCTGCCTCCTGCAGCCGGTCGAGAGCATCGAAGGTCGAGTCCTGAGCGTACGCCTCCGTCGGTGGACAGTGGAGCTGGAGCAGGTCGATGGTTTCGACGCCAAGGTTCTTCAGGCTCCGCTCGACGAAAGCGGAGAGGTTCTCGTGGTTGTAGCCTTCTGCGGTGTGGGGATCGAGCCGCCGTCCGGCCTTGGTAGCGACGAAGATCTCGTCTTGCGGGCGGTCTTCGAGGAGGCGTCCGATCAACTTCTCGCTCCGCCCGTCGCCGTAGACGTCCGCGGTGTCGAGGAAGTTGACGCCGAGGTCGACCGCGCGGTTCAGGGCGGCGTAGGCGTCCTCCTCGCCGACGGTACCCCATTCGCCACCAAGAGCCCAGGTACCGAGGCTGATCTCCGAGACGCACATCCCCGTCTCACCGAGGTTCCTGTATTCCAATACTCCGTCCTTTCCGGGGTTCTTGCTACTCCAGCCCGTTGCGCCGGATCACCTCAGAGTACCAGCGGGCGCTCGATTTGGGGACGCGCCGCTGCGTGCCGTACTCAACGAACACGATCCCGAACCGCTTGGAGTAACCCTCGGCCCACTCGAAGTTGTCCAGGAAAGACCACACCATGTAACCTTGTAGGTCGACCCCACGCTCCATCGCGTCGAGGGCGGCCCGGAAGTGGCTGTCCAGGTACGAGATGCGCTCCTCGTCGTCCACGCCGCCCTCGGGGTCTATGTAGTCGTCGACGGCGCGCCCGTTCTCCGTCACGTAGACGGGTAAGTCCGCATAATCGTCCTTGATCCGAACCAGAGTCTCGGTCAATCCCTCGGGCTCGACGGGCCAGCCCATCGCCGTCTTCTCCGCCGCGTGCGGAACGATGGGACGGACCCCGAGGTCGGAGAATGGCGCTTGTGAGGGGATCTCGTCCGGCGCGTCACGGATATGGTGCCTGAAGTAGTAGTTGACACCGAGGAAGTCGACGGGAACCGAGAGCTTCTGGAGATCCCCCTCCTGCACGAAGGAGAGATCGACGCCCCTTTCTCCGTAATATGAGAACACGTCCTCTGGATAACTTCCGCGAAACAGGGGATCGAGGTACAACCTGTTCGCCTGCCCGTCCACCCTGCGGGCTGCTTCCCTGTCGGCTTCGGTGTTACGTGAAGGGTGGGCCGGATGAAGGTTCAGCGTGACGCCGAGCCGGTTTTCGTCCCC
Organism: Rubrobacterales bacterium; assembly: GCA_038199875.1. Lineage (GTDB taxonomy): Bacteria > Actinomycetota > Rubrobacteria > Rubrobacterales > Rubrobacteraceae > Rubrobacter_D. The sequence continues at coordinate 26,808 of JBBPYN010000015.1, read as the reverse complement.
GGCGGAGCGCATCCTCTCCATCGCCAGGCCGTGGCCAAGTAGGAGGTGGTGGGTGGCCGCGAGGGCAAAGGCGCTGTCCTTGCGTCCCGGCGCGTGGACGCCCAGGCCGTGACCCATCCAGGAGGCGACCCAGGGTTCGTTCAAGGTGATCCAGAACCCCACCTCGCCAGACAACGCCTCGTAGACGATGCCGGCGTATTCGGCGAAGTGTTCGCTCGTCTCCCTGTTCGTCCAGCCGCCCCTATCCTCTAGCGCCTGGGGCAGGTCCCAGTGGTAGAGGGTGAGCATCGGTTCGATGGAGCGCCGCCTGAGGCCTTCGACCAGCCGCCGGTAGAAATCCAGGCCTTTCTGGTTGGCGCTACCGCTGCCTTCGGGCTGTATGCGGGGCCAGGCCACGGAGAAACGGTAGGCCTGGAGACCAAGCTCGGACATCAGGTCGAGGTCTTCGTCTAGTCGATGGTAATGGTCGCAGGCGATGTCACCCGTATCGCCGTGGCGGACTTTGCCCGCAGTGTGGCTGAACGTGTCCCAGATCGAAGTTCCGCGGCCGTCCTCATCGACAGCCCCCTCGATCTGGTAGGAGGCCGTCGCCGTTCCCCACAAGAAGCCCTCGGGAAATCCCATGCTCGTATCTCGCTTTCTCTCGTCGGTAGTGGATTATCAGCCGGGTTACCGCTACCAGCCCGTACAGAAGACGGGTGCCCGGATTACGAAGGGGAAGTATAGTGGCTGCGCCCGGTCTCCGCGCCGGAGGTGCGGACGCCTTCTGGCAAGGAGTCTCCGTGGGCTTGTATGAGCTCGTCCACCATGGCGGCTATCTCGTCGAGGGAGAGAACGCGCCTGACGTACTCGTCCACGGGAACGTCGAACTGCGTGATCAGGGCATCATCCCTGAGGAAGTAGGGTGTGTATTCGGCGTTGTGTTCGCTTGACTCGGTGACGAAGTAGCCGAGGCGGCGCATCAGCTCGAAGCGCACCCTGTCCCTGGCGAATACGTCGGGGTCCTCCAGCGCCGCGAACAGGTGTGGGTAGGCGTCTTCGCCATCTACCTCCAGGCGTGTCATCCAGGCGATGTGGTTTATGCCCGCGCACTCGTAGAGCAGGTCCCCGTAGTCTACCCCGATGTAGGAGGCGATCTCGCGCGCCGTGTAAGGGACGCTGTGACAGAGTCCGACGCTATTTATCTCGGGGTGGGCCGTGTACAGTGCCTCCATCAGGATGCCCATCGGGTTCGTGTAGTTGAGGAGCAAGGCCCCGGGGCACTGCTCCTTCATCTCGCCTGCGAGGTCGAGCACGAACGGGATGGTGCGCAGGCCACGGAAGATGCCGCCGATGCCCATCGAGTCCGCTAGGGTCTGCTTCAGGCCGTACTTCTTCGGGATCTCGAAGTCGAGCAGGTTCTTGGTGAACACGACGCTCCCGGCGCCGATGAAGGCTATCTTCATGATTTCACCTCCCTGGCGTGGCGACAGTCTTTTCTCCCCCGTCCCACCTGACGATGAGCTCCAGTGGAACGGTAGCGCTCACCTGTATATGTGGTTCTTCTGCGGCGGAGGTGCGGGCGGCACACGAGAGGTCGAGAACACCGTTCTTGCCGAATGGATAGGCCTTGACGCCGTGGGTCTCCAGGAGCCTCACGTCCCAGAGGAGCCGGCTGTTCGGGGCGTCGGCGCGCAAGCCCATCACGTATTCGAAGAGGCCGGCGATGGGCGCGAGGCCACTCCAGCCTACGAAGTCGCTCTTGGCGCGGTTGCCTGGGGCGGCGTGTTCAGGGGCGTAGTTTTCCCAGAGGGTTCCTGTGTCTTCGAAGACCATTACGACGCTGTCGAGGTCTTCGCGGGAGATCTCGTGCGCGAGGTCGTGGTACCCGGCCCGGTCGAGACCGCGTAGGATCATGTAGTTCGTCGGCGGCCATACCCCGCCGAGCCAGTAGCCGCCGTTGGCATCGTACTCGGGATGATCGGCCGACAACGAGGGCACCCGGTGGGGACGCCCGAAGCCTTGCGGGTCCTCGAGGTGTCCTACGAACGGCGCCACCCTCTCTCGCGGAACGACCCCTGCCAACAGGGCCCAGTATGCCCCTATGGTCTTTACGTCGGAGAGCGAACCGTCCGCAAGCTCGTCGTGGTAGAAGGCGCTCCCATCATTCCACAGGCGTTCGTTGACAGTCAGGGAGAGCCTGTCGCGCTCTTCGCGCAGGTCAGACACCTCTTGCGAGCGGTCAAGGGCGTCGGCCATCCGCAACAGCAGGTCTGCGGAGAGGATCTGCTGGAGGCACGTGTCGATCCAGACGCCGTGCCCGTGGTATGTGAGGCGCTCGGGCCACCCATGTTCTCTCGAAGGCCTCTGCGGGAACCGGGGCTGGTTGTCCATCCCCGAGCCGAGGCCTGACGTCCAGTAGGTGCCGTCGCGCCAGGTGCGGTGGCGTCTCAGCCACCTGTGGTACGCGACGAGGACGGGGAAGACACGGGCGAGCCGGTCGCGGTCTGCCGTGTCAGCGTAGTGTTCCCACTCGGTCCACGGCACGACGTTCGGCCCCGTGCTCGTCGCGTCGAAGCGCTCGAAGCGATCCCTGCCGTCGAGGGTGGAGATCTCGCGGCAGATGAACCCGTCTGGGTGCTGGCTGGCGTAGAGGTTGTCCAGGGTGCGCTGGAAGTCGAAGGCGCGCCTCCCGTAGCGGGCGAAAAGCAGGATAAACGCCGAGTCCCACATGAACAGGCAGTCGTTGAAGGCCGTGTCGATAAAGCTGGCGACGAAGCCACTCCCTGGCTTCGGGCGACGCAGGTTGGCGAACGCCAGCTCCCACGCCCCACGGTAACAACCCATCACGTCTTCATGGCCCTCCCAGAACGGTTGGGGTAGCGACTTCCACGCATCATCGAAGGAAGGCGGCTTCACGCCTTCAGGGGGCGTTTCGAGAAAGACGTTCTCTTCGACGAGCGGTTCCCTGAAGTGTGTGTCGATGTAGCCGTCGTTCGTCTGCAACCCGCCAAGCTCCTCGATAGCCCGGTCCAGCATCGCGCATTTGCAGACCACGCACAAGCTCATGACCATGCTCGGGGACACTCGCGTATGCTCTACGCCGCAGAAGTCGTCTTCGAGAGGCTATTCGTTGGCCAGGCCGCGCATGTGATGCAGGCTGGTTTTCACGTCTTCCAGCGCGTCCCTCGGGTTGTCCTGCTCGGCGATGTACCACTCGACCCTGGCCGCGTCGGCGGCTTCGAGTAGGCCGGTCCATGGCATCGTTCCCTCGCCGACGGGTAGGTCGGAGCGCATATCGTCGGGGGCCATGTCTTTGAGGTGTACCAGGGAGACGCGGTCGCCGACGTCCCGCAGGACGGTCTCCGGGTCGGTGCCACCGTATTTGATCCAATAGAGGTCCAACTCCAGATGGACCAACTCAAGGTCCGTCTCCCGCACCAGAACGTCCCACATCGTGGTCTCGCCCAGGGGAGCGAACTCGAAGTCGTGGTTGTGGTACGAGAAGGTCACATCCTCCTGGCGGCACAACTCGCCCCAGCGGTTGAGCTTCTCGGCGAGTCGGGCTACCGAAGCCTCGTCCCTACGATGCTCGGGTGGGGCCGACGGCAGGATGGCGTGGGCACAGGCGAGGTCGTGCATGTCGGCGAGGACTGCTTCAGGGTCGCTCTCCCACGAGTCGATGGGGACGTGGGCGCCGGAGGCGCGGAGGCCAAGGTCGTCGAGCAGGGTCTTGACCTCTTGCGGGCTGAGGCCACCGTAGCCAGCGAACTCGACGGCGGGGTAGCCGATCTCCGAGACCTTGCGCAACGTGGCCGGCATGTCGCGCGTGGTCTCTTCGCGGACGGTGTAGAGCTGGAGTGAGATCTGATCCCGCCTCATGCCCCACCCCCGAAAATTGATTCGGGAGCTTTAGCCGGCAGCGCTTCGGGACGCTCGAAAGTGCTGCCAACCGCGACGTGCTCGCCGCGCTCGGAGGAACCCAGGAACGCGTGGATAACGTCGAGGACGTGCATGCCGAGCTCACCGCTCGCCCTGTGTTCTCTGCCCGTGCGCAAAGCCTGGGCCATATCCGCGAGCCCGAGCCCCCTGCAGTTCCCTGTGTAGGGATGGGTCAGGGGTACCTCGGTCCAGTCGTTCTCTTCCGAACGCCAGAGGCGCACGGCTCCGCCGAAGGTGTTCGGGTCGGGGAGGCTCAGGGTGCCCTTCGTGCCGTAGAGGTCGATCCTGGACTGGTGCTCGGACCATACGTCGAAGGTGGTCACGAGCGTCCCGACGGCGCCACCCTCGAAGTCCATCACGCCGGCGACGTGGGTAGGCGTGTTCACCGTGATGCTGGTCCCGGCGTGGGGTTCGCTCGAGATCATGCGCTCGGGAAACGTAACCCGCGCCGACCCCGTAACCCTCCGCACGGGCCCCATCAGGGTCGTAAGCGTACTGAGGTAGTAGGGTCCCAGGTCGAACATCGGGCCTGCCCCCGGCTGGTAGAAGAAGTCAGGGTTCGGGTGCCAGTCCTCGGGCCCGTGGTTCATCATGAGCGCCGTCACTGCGACCGGCTCCCCGATCAAACCCTCGTCCATCACCTTGCGGCAGGTCTGTAGCCCCCCACCGAGAAAGGTATCAGGTGCGCAGCCGACGCGGAGGTCTCTCTCCCCGGCCATCTCCAGCATCCTCCGTCCGTCCTCGAGGTCCACGGCGAGCGGCTTCTCTGTATACACATGCTTGCCGGCTTCGAGCGCCGCCATCGAGACCTCGGCGTGGACGACAGGAACGGTGAGGTTGAGGACGATCTCGACCTCCTCGTCCGCAAGCAACTCCTCGGGACTGCAAGCCCTCGGCACACCGTAAGCCTCAGCCTGAGCCTTTGCGCGCTCCAGCACGAGATCAGAACAGGCGACCATCTCGATATCGTCGAATATGCTTGCATTTTCGAGGTAGATGCCGCTGATCTTGCCGCAACCGATCACTCCTACTCTGACGGCCACATCTTCGGCGATGACAAAGTCCTCCTTGTTAAGAGGTTTCAGGCATCAGGTTTCTGATGCTGAAGCCTGATGCCTTTCCCTGGAGATCTCCTTCATCGAGACCTCTCGATTTTCGAGGGCTGAGGCGTAGCATGCGTCTATGATGCGGGCGCGGTCGAGGCCGTCCTCGCCGTACTGTCCCTCCCAGGTCCCTTCCCTGATGGTATCGACGAAGCGCCTGACGACGGCGAGGTGCCCCTCGCGGGGTTCGATCTCGGGGGTTACCACCGCAGGCACGCCGGCCACGTCGGTGTAGATGCGGAGGGTATCGATCGTGCCGTAGTTCCTGACCTTCATCTCCGCGCCCCCGTCGGTGCCGTAGAGGGTGACGCCGAAGTCGTCGCTAGACTCGCGGTAGACGGCCCATCCGGCCTCCAGGTTCAGCGTCGCCCCGCCGGCGAGGCGGATGAAGGCCGTCGCCAGGTCCTCGACTTCGTATGGGTTGTCGCCCGTCGTCGGGCCCTTGCCCTGCCAGCCACCACGCCCGCGCGGGCCTAGCTCGGCGTAGGTGGCGCAGCTAACACTCTCGACCTCGGGATCCCCCATAAGGTAGAGGGCCATGTCGACCATGTGCACGCCGAGGTCTATGAGCGGGCCGCCCCCGGCGAGCTCTTTGCTGGTGAACCAGCCACCCATGCCGGGGATGCCGTTGCGGCGCATCCAGGTTGCTTTGGCGTGGTAGATCCTGCCGAGGTTCCCCTCCTCCACGTGCCGCTTGAGCGCCTGCACGTCGCCCCGTTCGCGCTGCGTGAAGGCGATGTGTACCGCGCGATCCGCCTCCCTCGCCGCGTCTACTATCCGCTGCGCCTCGGCGCCGTTGCGCGCGAGGGGCTTCTCGCAGAGCACGTGCCTGCCACCTTCGAGGGCGGCAACGGCGATCGGCGCGTGCAGGTGGTTCGGCGCACCTATGCTCACGATGTCGAGGTCGTCTCGGGCGACGAGATCCTCCCAACTCGTGTACAGATCTTGCACCCCGTAGCGCCCACCGAGCTCGCGCAGGCGGTCCCTTTCGAGCCCGGCGAGCGCGACGGCCTCGACGCCTGGCACCCTCACGTAGTTCTTGAGGTGCTGCTCGCCCGCGTAGCCGAGGCCGACGACCCCGGCGCGCAGGGGCTCTGCGAATGTTATTTCTTGTACCAAACAGCTCTCCTCCTGGGGTTCGGTCTTTACTCTATCGGTTCCACATGCCCGTAGACAGGGGCCGCTCCGGGCCTGGGCGCGGCCCAGCGGACAGCGTTCCTTATGACGAGTCGTACGTCAGGGTTGTGGTAGGAGGGGTTCTCCTCGTGGCCGGGGCGGAAGTAGAAGATCCTACCCCGTCCCCGTCTGTAGCAGAGCCCACTCCTGAAGACCTCTCCCCCACCGAACCAGCTTACGAAGACCAGTTCATCGGGTTGGGGAACGTCGAAGGGCTCCCCGTACATCTCCTCTTCGAGCTCTATGTACTCCCCCAGGCCCTGTGCTATGGGGTGCCCAGGTGCGACGACCCAGAGCCTCTCCGTGTCGTCATGACGCCACTTGAGGTCGCAGGTCGTTCCCATGAGCTTCTTGAAGACCTTCGAGAAGTGTCCGGAATGGAGGACGATCAGGCCCATTCCGCCGAGCACCCACTCGTGGACCTTATCTACCGTCTCGTCGGAGACCTCCTCATGAGCCATGTGCCCCCACCAGAGGAGAACATCGGTCGTATCGAGCACCTCGTCTGTCAGCCCGTGCTCGGGCTCGTCGAGGGTTGCCGTGCGGACTTCGAAGCCGTCCTCCGCTAGCATGGTAGCGAGTGCACCGTGGATGCCTTCGGGGTAGATCTCCGCGACGTTCTCGTCGCTCTTTTCGTGCCTGTACTCGTTCCAGATGGTTACGCGCGGCTCGCCCGCCAAGTCTATATCCTTTCCGTCTCCGGCCTCGTCCATTCGCCGCTCGCGGCGCTTCGTTCGACGGCGTCGAGGACGGCCTGGCAGCGGAAGCCATCCTCGAAGGTCGGGGCCGGGCTCTCGCCCGCCTTTATACCGTCCATCAGGTCCTTCATGGTGTGTACGAAGGTGTGCTCGTAGCCAAGGATGTGACCAGGCGGCCACCAGGCTCCCGAATACGGATGATCCGGCTCCGTCACGCTGACCGTGCGGAAGCCCTGCACGTCTGGCTCATCGTCGGTGAAGAACACCTCGAGCTCGTTCATTCGTTCAAGATCAAAGGCCACGCTGCCCCTTGAACCGTTCACCTCGAAGGAGTTCTGGTTTCTTCGGCCGGCCGCGAAGCGCGTGGCCTCGAAAGTTCCTATCGCGCCGTTCTCGAAGCGCGCCAGGAAGGCCGCTGCGTCGTCAACTGTCACCTCCCCCACATCGGTCCCTCCGCTTGCCTCTTCCAGGGGACGTTCCTTGACGAACGTCTCCGTCATGCCTGTCACTTCGGAGATAGGGCCGACGACGAAGTGGGCGAGGTCAACGATGTGGGCGCCTATGTCGCCGAGGGCGCCTGAGCCGGAGACCTCTTTCTTGAGGCGCCAGATCAGGGGGAAATCCGGCTCCATGATGAAGTCCTGCAAGTACGTGGCCCGCCAGTGCCTGATCTCACCAAGCCGCCCGTCTTCGACAAGCTTCCTGGCGAGTTGCACCGCGGGGGCTCGCCTGTAGTTGAAGCAGACCATGTTGACGGTGCCCGCGTTCCTGGCGGCTGTGAGCATCTCGCGGGCTTCTGAGAGCGAATTCGCGAGCGGCTTCTCACAGAGTACGTGCTTGCCCGCTTCGAGGGCGGTCAGCACGATCTCACGGTGCGTGTTGCCCGGCGTAACGACGTCGACGAGACCGATGTCGTCTCGCGCCACGAGCTTGCGGTAGTCCGTCTCGTATGACTCCCAACCTAAAGCGCCCGCGGCCTCCCTGACGCCGGCCTCGTCGCGGCCGCAGATCGCGGCCATCCTCGGGGCCGGGTCGACGTCGAAGAAGCGGGCCACCTGGCGGTAGGCGTTGGAGTGGGCGCGTCCCATGAACTTGTAGCCGACGAGGCCGACCCCGATCTCTCGCCTCTCCACGCCTACTCCTCCCTCGCGAAGGCCGCATCGAAGGCCTGCGTCGACGGCTCGAAGTCCGTGCGCCTCGCGAACGCGAGGGCGTCCCGCGCCCCGTACTCGCGGTCCATCCCCGAGTCCTCCCACTCGATGCTGAGGGGACCCTCGTAGCCGATACGGTTCAGCGCCCTTATGCAGTCCTCCAGGTTCACGTCGCCGTGGCCGGGGGAGACGAAGTCCCAGCCACGCTCGGGACTGCCGAATTCGAGATGCCCGCCGAGTATGCTCCTTCGGCCGTTCAACCGCTTGCGGCTGTCCTTTATGTGGAAGTGGTAGATGCGGTCAGCGAACTCCTCGATGAAAGCGGCCGAGTCGAGGAACTGGTGGGCGAAGTGACTCGGGTCGAAGTTGATCCCAAACCCTTCTCTGTTTCCAATTGCGTCCAGCGCTTTGCGCGTAGTCACGAAGTCGTAGGCTATCTCGGTCGGATGGACCTCGAGCCCCCACCTTACGCCCTCTTCGTCGAAGACGTCGATGATCGGATTCCACCGCTCCGCGAACTCCTCGTAGCCCCGCTCTATCTCGGCGAAGTCGTTGGGCGGGAACGAGTAGAGCAGATGCCAGATGCTCGACCCGGTAAACCCGTTGACCTGCGTCACCCCGAAGCGGGCCGCGGCCCTCGCCGTGTACTTGATCTTCTCGGCAGCTCGGCTCCTCACTCCCTCCGGGTCACCGTCACCCCACACGTCTGGCGGGAGAGTCGCCTTGTGCCGGCCGTCTATAGGGTCGCAGACCGCCTGACCGACGAGGTGGTTGCTCAGGGACCAGCAGTTCAGGCCGTTGGAGCGCAGTATCTCCCATCTCCCCTCGACGTAGCCGTCCTCCGATAGAGCTTTGTCTACGTCGAAGTGATCCCCCCAGCACGCTAGTTCGAGCCCGTCGAAGCCCCATTCCCCGCACTTTCTGGCCAGTTCCTCCAGCGGCAGGTCGGCCCACTGTCCCGTGAAGAGCGTTACCGGTCTGGCCACGTTCCAACCTCCTGGTTCCACAACTTTCTGGCGGACCCGCTCCTACAGCTTAGCGCCCCCGCTGCCAGGGGCGCGGCGTAATTCAAGAGACTACCTCCTCGCCGGGATACTCGAGGCCCCACGCCGCGCGTATCCTATCCATCGTCCTCATTACCGATATCGTCTCGTCAAGCGGCATGACGGTACTCTCCATCTCGCCACGCTCGAGGCACCACATTACCTCGGCGGCCTCGTAGCCAAAGCCGTTGCCAGAGACAGGTGCCTCGACGGTCTCGTCCTCCCGACCGGGTCTGGAGATCGTCATGGACGTCGGGCGCCACCAGGGGCTGTGGATCCTGACGTATCCAGCGGTCCCCATGATGGTCGCCTCCTGAGGGGTCTCGGTCCTGATCCCGATCGAGAGGTTTGCGAGCCTTCCACCTTCGTGCTGGAGAACGATGGAGGCCTGCTCGTCAACGCCGGTCTCCCCGAGATGAGATAGTCCAGCCGCCCCCGAAAACCGCCCAAGGACCATCGAGGCCAAAGAGACGCAGTAGACCCCGACATCGAGCAAGGCTCCCCCGCCGAGCGTGGGATCGAAGAGCCTGGAGGCGGGGTCGAGATCCGCCCTGAAACCGAAGTCCACGTTAAGCATCCTCATCTCTCCGATGGTTCCATCAGAGACAAGCCGCCTCACCTCGTTCATCAGCGGGAAGAACCGGGTCCACATGCCCTCCATGAGGAAGAGCCCCTTTTCCCTGGCAAGCCCTACCACCCTCTCGGCCTCGGCGGCGTTCACGGTAAAGGGCTTCTCGCAGAGCACGGCCTTGCCGGCCCGGAGGCATAGTTCGACGTTCTCGGCGTGGAAGGGGTGGGGCGTCGCAACGTAGACGACGTCAACGTCAGGATCTTCGGCCAGGTCCTCGTAGGCGGCGTAGTGGCGTGGGATCTCTCTTTCGTCGGCGAACCCGGCGGCGGAGACTTCGGAGCGGGAGCCGACGGCGAGCACCTCGGCCTCGGGTAGAGAGCCAAGGCCATCCACAAACTGCCTCGCGATGGCGCCGGTCCCGAGAATACCCCACCGGACCGCCTTCATGACAGCCCCCCGAGACGGTTTTCGTCGGTCCGGGTCACCGTGCGCCAGGGCACAAAGGTAGCCGATCCAACAGGGCGCCATCTGTGTTCGTTGCGGGTCGTACTCGTCCCTTTCTAAGCCCCCACCGGGATTGTGGGTACAGGGCGCGATGCTACACATTACGATGCCCAGAAGCAAACCGTCGAGGTTGCGCCGGTACCGTGCCACCTGTTGAATAGGTGTACGTCTACTTTGAAGGAGTGAAGCGTGGAGTACAGGAACCTCGGAAGGACAGGCGTGAAGGTCAGCGAGCTATGCCTCGGGTGCATGATGTTCGGGGGCAGGACTGGTGAGGAGAACTCGGCGGATATCATCGACCGCGCCATCGACGCCGGGATCAACTTCCTCGACACGGCGAACGTGTACAGCAGGGGTGCGAGCGAGGTGGCCGTTGGGAAGGCGCTCGAACGGAACGGCAAGCGCGATTCGATCGTGCTCGCGACCAAGGTGCGCATGCCGATGGACGATGAGGACCCAAACGCGTCGGGCAACCACCGTCGCCACATCATCGAGCAGTGCGAGGCGTCGCTCAGGCGTCTCGGGGTTGACCACGTGGACCTCTACCAGATCCACCGCCCGAGCTCCGAGGTGCCGATCGACGAGACGTTGCGGGCCCTTGACGACCTGATCCGGGCCGGAAAGGTGCGCTACGTCGGCACCTCGACCTACGCCGCCTGGCAACTCGTCGAGGCGCTATGGGCCGCGAAGGAGCTCGGGCTTAACCGCTTCGTCACCGAGCAGCCCCCCTACCACCTCCTCGACCGGCGCGTCGAGCGCGAGCTGGTCCCCTTCGCGCAGACTTACGGGACAGCCCTGATCCCATGGTCCCCCCTCGCCGGCGGCTTCCTCACGGGCAAGTACACGCGCGACGAGAGTCAGTCCCCCGAAGACAGCCGCTACGGCCTTGAACCGAGGCGCCTCGGCCGCAACCACTTCACGGACGAAGCCTTCGCCGTCCTCGTAACGGTGCAGGCCATAGCCGACGAAAACGACTGCACCCCTGGGCAGGTCGCCCTTGCCTGGTGCAAGGACAAGCCGGGCGTCACGAGCCCCATCATCGGGCCGCGCACGATGGAGCAGCTCGAAGACAACCTGGGCGCCCTCGGGGTCAACCTCGACGAAAACGACCACGAGCGCCTCGACGCCGTCGCGCCCCCTGGACGGGCAACCGTCCCCTACTACAACGCGGACTTCGGCCCGCACCATTTCCGCTGGTGAGGCGCTTGACGTTGGTTCCCTAACCTATTATCTGGGAGTTTTGGGGATGCGGTTCTCGCAGCTGCTGTTGATCACGAACTTGTCTATGCCTTTGTCGAAGTAGACCGTGTCCGTGCCACCTCCGCACTTGACCGTATCGCGCTCCCCGTCCGAGATGTAGATGGTATCGTTCGTGGTTCCTTCGGACCTGATTTGGTCGAACCCAGGACCGCCCAGGATACCCCTTGGCCCCTCGTCTGTCGTTTCGTAGTTCCTGGCATAGCCGGTGATGTAATCGTCGCCCCTGCCCCCAACGAGCTTGCTGTGGCCGTAGAGGTAGTCCTTTCCGGGACCACCCGAGAGGACGTTTCGTCCGGCGTCTTCTGGAACCGTACCACCGTGGCCGTCAAGCAGGTAGCGGGTTAGGGGCATGAAACCTAAATCGGCATCGAGATGAACGGGGAGGAGTAATCTGGGGCACTGGAGAGGACCTCTTCGGCCTCCTCGCGCGACATCCGATGCCCTTCCGCCTCCAGCATCATCGGGGCGAGGTTTACGTCACCCGCCATGGCGAGCCCGGTAACCTCGTCGTGGGAGAGTACCCACGAGACGGCGGCGTCTATGTACTCCTGCCGGTCGAAGGGTTCGTACCAGGTTGTGTATCTCTGCCCGTCCGCCCCGCCCTCGGGCCAGTTGCGGCGCGAGATGGTCTTGATGATCAGGAGCCCCGCGTCCTGGCGCGCCACCTCTTCGACGAGCGCCTCGTAATCAGCGCGGTAGTCCTCGTCCGTGGAGAGGATGTAGTTCCATGGCGTCAGGACCGTCTCGAATGGGTAGCGCCTGAGGGCTTCGAGGTGGGTCGCAGGGGCCTCGTTACCGTGGCCCGTGATGCCGATGGCACCTACTAGTCCCTCTTCTCTGGCTTCGATGGCGGCTTCCAGGGAGCCGTCAGTGCCAGTGGCACGGTCGAGGTCTTCGAGGTCGCCAACGGCGTGGAGCTGAAGCAGGTCGACGTTATCCACTCGCAGCCGTTCTAGAGAAGCGTGGATCTGACGCTTCGCCGCGTCCTTCTCGCGCAGGCCGGTCTTTGTGGAGAGGAAGATGCGGTCCCTGATCTCGCCCATCCAACGTCCGTACTGCAGCTCGGAATCCCCATAATCTGCCGCCGTGTCGAAATGGTCTACGCCGGCGTCCAGCGCCCTCTGAATAGCCCTGTCCGAGTCCTCCTCGCTTGCCTCAGCGAGCGCAGCCCCACCGAAGGTCAGTACGGAGTTCTCGCGTCCCAGACGCCCCAAACGACGGTATTCCATACTTCGCCCCTCTCTTCGTTTTCCCTCTAATACTACTCTTTGCCCAACTCGACGCGCAGCGTAACCACCTCGAAGGGCCTTACCGTGAGGCGCACGGTACCTTCACGTACCTCCAGCTGCTCCTCGGGCTCTTCGAGAAGGTTGGTGCGTTCGACGCTCTCTGGGCGGCGGGCAAGACGGAGCGTACATTCGCCGCGGGCGCCGTGCGGCTCGTAGAGGCGTAGTATCATACCTTTACCTTCCTCCGCGACCTTGAGGCTCCCGAGCGCGAGCTCGAGGCCCTCGGTTTCGAGGAGCCCGTACTCGGCTGGCTCCGGCACGCCCGTTTTGACGACGAGCGGGCTGTTGAGAGAGAGGGCTTCCCCGGTTACCCCGGCCTCGGTCCAGTCCCCTGGGTGCGGGAAGAGGCTGTAGGTGAAGCTGTGCTCGCCCTCGTCGGCCAGCGGGTCGGGGTAGAGCGGGCCGCGGAGCAGGCTGATGCCCAAGACGTTGTCCCTGGCGCTGTGGCCGTACTTGCCGTCGTTGAGAAGGGCAACACCGTAGCCCGGCTCGGAGAGGTCGGCGAAACGGTGCGCGCAGACCTCGAAACGCGCCTCGTCCCAGGACGTGTTGCGGTGGGTGGGGCGCTTCACGACACCGTACATGGTCTCGAAGGTCGCCTCGTGTGAACGGACGCTCACCGGGAACAGCGCCCGCAGGAGCACCTGCCGCTCGTGCCACTCAACACGCGTCTCGAAGTCCAGGCGTCGCGAGCCGGCGAGCAAGAGGTAGGTCTGCGAGATCCTGGACCCGCGAAAACGCCGCTCGACGCGCACCGCCGCGCGCAACGGCCCCCGCTCCACCACCTCTACGCTTTCCGCGCCGGGAATCTCCGCACCCTCTGCTTCGTAGCCCATCTCGACGTCCCAGGCGTCCCAGTTCGGGGGCTTGTCCGCGTAGGCGAAGAGCAGGTTGCCCCGGCCTTCCAGGACTTCTCGTTTCGCCACCTTGTCGTAGACGCCGCGCAGGCTGCCGTCGGCGCCGATCTCAACCCGCAGAAACTCGTTCTCGATGGACGTGCCATCCACCCGGACGCCCGACGTCTCCGGACCCGGAGCATAGGCCGGGGATTCGTCCTGGAGGTCCACCGACATCCATCCCAGGGCCGGGACCATGCGGCCGGGGGCGTGTACCAGGAGTCCCCCCACGATACTCTGGGTGGGGAGAGGTTCGCCGTCTGGGGCGACGACCGCCCTGACGCCGGTCCCTGGCAAGACGGCGGTGAGCGGCCTCGGATGCAGGGCGGCGTTGGCCACGATCGCGCCACTCGCAGGGCCAGAGCTATCTCCCGCGAGTTCCAGCAGCGCATGGTCGCGCAATTCTCCGGCTGCCGCGACGGCGTTTTCGAATTCGCAATGGGTGTCTTGGTAGACCTCGGAGATCGAGCTTCCCGGCAAGATGTCGTGGAACTGGTTGAGGAGCACTGTCTTCCAGAGCCGCTCCAGCTCCTCCATCGGGTACGCGGCGCCTCGTTGCGCCGCGAGCGTCGCGAAGGCTTCGGCTTCTTGCAGCCGGTGCTCCGCCTCACGATTGAGCTTCTTGACCCTCGCCTGGGATGTGAGGGTACCCCTGTGCAGTTCCAGGTAGAGTTCGCCGACCCACCTCGGCACCGCGTCCTCAGGAAGCGCGGCGAAGAAGGGGTCCACGCGGGCCATCCTCAAGCGAGGCATCGCGGGGAAGTCTCGAAGCCGGGCGAAGTTCTCGAGCATCTCCTCGCTCGGGCCCCCGCCGCCGTCGCCCCAGCCGAAGGAGAACAGGCTCTCGTTATGGTAGCGCTTGCCCCCGAAATTGCTCCAGGTTCCGAGCACGTCGCGCGGGGCGATGTCGCCGTTGTAGTCGGTACCCGGGTTCTCGAAGGTGTGCGTGAGGACGCGGGTGCCGTCTATTCCCTCCCAGACAAACAGGTCGTGCGGGAAGTCGTTGGTCTCGTTCCAGTTGAGTTTGTAGGTGAAAAACCCGGAGAGTCCCACGCCGCGCAAGAGCTGAGGGATGCCTGGCGAGTAGCCGAAGGTGTCGGGGAACCAGGCGACGGTCGACCGGAGGCCGAACCTGTCCCGAAAATAGCGCTGGCCGTAGAAGAGCTGGCGCACGAAGGACTCGCCGGAGGGGATCTGGCAGTCAGGCTCAACCCACGAGCCTCCGACCGGCTCCCACCTGCCCTCCTTGACCCGCTCTTGTATTCGACCGAACAGCGCGGGGTCGTCGTCCTCGATCCAGCGGTACAGCTGGGCCGAGGACTGGTTGAAGACGAAGTCTTCGTAGCGGTCCATCAGGCCGAGGACGCTCGCGAACGTGCGCCTGGCCTTGCGCCGCGTCTCCGCAACGGGCCAGAGCCACGCGAGATCCAGGTGCGCGTGGCCCGTGAGCGCGAGCCGTCCGACGGGCGGATACTCCTCCTTGATCCGCCCGAGACGGACCCTCAGCACCTTTCGCGCTCCGCGCACCGCCTCCATCGCCTCTTCCGGCAACGGGGCCAATGGTCCTGGGGTTGGCGGCAGGCTCCACGGCTCGCCAAGGTGCCGGTTGATGTCGACGAGCTTCTCGGCATACGTCGGCGGCAGGCTACTCGCCGCGTCCCCCACGGGCCTGGCGTAGCCTTCCAGGTAGCGAGTCAGGGTCACGTCCGTGGCGGTAGGCCAGGCCGTAGAAAGGACCGCCGTGGCAGCGTCGAGCGCGTCGAGCAGGCGCGGCACCGCCTCGTGGTCGTCGAGCGCGACGCAGGCCTCGAAGACGGCCGAGAGGTCCCTCTCCAGCGCCCGCACCTCCGTCTGCGGCACGACCAGCCGCGCCAACTCCAGGCGCGGCTCGGACACGTTCGAGCCGAACATGCCCTTCGAGACGACCTCGGCCTCGATCTCGACCTCCTCCCAGCCCCTGGCCTCGTCCAGCACGGGGAAGGTCCGGTGAAAAGGGTTGAGGCCGCCCGCCGTCCGCCTCCCTCCCGCCGAGATCCCCACGAACCCCTCGCCGCCGAGCCAGAGCTCCAGCTCCACAGGGAGGCCAGTCCACTCCTCGGGCACCTTCTTGCGGGACGAGAGCCGAACCGGGATGCCGATCTCCGGCCAGAAGTCGCCGGGCCTGAGGTCGTGCGCTTTACCCTCTCCAGCGACGAACCGCCAGTCGTCGATCCGGCTTTCGTAAGCGTTACGCCAGAGCCTCAACTCCTCGATGCGGCGGGCATGGCGCTCCAAACGGTGTCTCTCCGGGGTGTTCATCTTTCTCCTTCTGCTCAGAGGCGGCAGCAAGCCCGAATATTAGCCGCTTTGCCCAACGCGGGCTTGCCGTGGCAGGAACAGCGCTCGGGCCTATATACTTGGCCGGGGAGATACAAAAGGAGCGATTCATGAGCGAGAAGGTCTACCGCAGCGAGCTTACGCCGGTCAGCTTCCTCAGGCGCAGCGCCTACATGTTCCCGGAGAAGACCGCCGTCGTCTACGGCGACCGGCGTTACTCCTACGGCGAGTTGGAGGAGCGCGTAAACCGCCTGTCCTCGCGGCTGCGGGATGCGGGGCTGCAGAAGGGCGACCGTGTCGCCTTCCTGTGTCCAAACACGCCGCCCATGCTGGAGGCCCACTTCGGTGTGCCAGCCGCGGGGCTCGTGCTCGTAGCCATCAACACCCGCCTCGGCAAGGACGAGGTCTCCTACATCGTCGAGCACTCGGGGGCGAAGATGGTCTTCGTGGACGCCGAACTCGAAGGGCTGCTCGCGGACGTGGACAGCGAGGTCGAGCAGGTCCGCATCGACGACACGGGGGAAGAGGGCGACCCTTACGAGGACTACCTGGCAGAAGGCTCGCCGGAGCCGGCGCCCGACGTGCTGGAGGACGAAGAAGAGACCATCTCCATCAACTACACCTCGGGAACGACAGGCCAACCGAAGGGCGTCATGTATACGTACAGGGGAGCGTATCTAAGTGCTCTAGGCAACGCCGTCGAGATCGGGATGGGTTACGAGACCAGGTATCTCTGGACCCTACCCATGTTCCACTGCAACGGGTGGACGTATCCATGGGCCGTCACGGCCGTCTCGGGAACGCACGTGTGCCTCAGGAAGGTCGAGCCTCCGCGCATCTGGGAGCTCTTCGAGCAAGAGGGGATTACACACTACTGCGCCGCCCCGACGGTCCAGATCGGGATAGTCAACGAGGAAGCCGCACACCCGCTTGAGACGCCCGTGACCGCCGCCATAGCGGGTGCCCCGCCCTCCCCCACCCTGCTCAGCGGCCTGCTAGAGCTGAACATCCGTCCGATGCACATCTACGGCCTCACCGAGACCTACGGTCCGATGACGACGAGCGGGGTCCATCCCGAGTGGGAGGAGCTGGAGATGGACGAGCGGGCGCGGCTCATGTCGCGCCAGGGCCAGGGCTACACGACCGCCGACCTCGTGCGCGTGGTGGACGAGAACATGCAGGACGTGGAGCGCGACGGGGAGACGATGGGTGAGATCGTCATGCACGGCAACATGGTCGCCAAGGGATACTTCGAGAACGAGGAGGCCACTGAGGAGGCCTTCGAGGGCGGCTGGTACCACTCCGGCGACGTGGCGGTGTGGCACCCGGATGGGTACGTGGAGATCAGGGACAGGAACAAGGACATCATCGTCTCTGGCGGCGAGAACATCTCGACCATCGAGGTGGAGCAGGTCGTCTCGCGACATCCCGCCGTCATGGAGGCCGCGGTGGTCGCCATCCCCGACGAGAAGTGGGGCGAGCGCCCCAAGGCGTTTGTCGTGCTCAAGAAGGGGCAGGAGGCGACCGGGGAGGAGATAATAGACTTCTGCAAAGAGCACATCGCACGCTTCAAGGCACCGGCCGCCGTCGAGTTCGGCGAGTTGCCCAAGACCTCGACGGGCAAGGTCCAGAAGTTCGTATTGCGCGACAAGGAGTGGGAGAATAGCGAGAAGAAGGTCAATTAGAGGAGTCGCCATGATCGAAGCCGAGAGGACCTACGAACACATACTTTTCGAGCGGGACGATGTTGTCGCCTACGTGACGATGAACCGTCCGAACAAGCGCAACGCGCTCTCGCTCGAGCACATGCGGGAGTTGATCTCCTGTTTCAAAGAGATCGGTGAGAGTAAGGATCTCTCGGTCGTCATCCTGCGCGGCGAGGGGCCCGCGTTCTGCGCTGGGCACGACCTTTCGGAAATGGTCGGGCGCGAGCCGGACTTCTACCGTCACCTCTTTGACGTCTGCTGCGAGTTGATGGAGACCATTCAGGGGATACCGCAGCCCGTAATAGCCCAGGTCCACGGCGTCGCCACCGCCGCCGGTTGCCAGGTCGTCGCCACCTGCGACCTCGTGGTGGCTTCTGAGGAGGCTCGGTTCGCCACGCCTGGTGTGCGTATCGGGCTGTTCTGCTCCACCCCGATGGTCGCGCTTTCTCGTGCCATCGGCCAGAAGAAGGCCATGGAGATGCTCCTCACGGGCGAGTTCATCTCCGCCGAAGAAGCCCTCTCAGAAGGCCTCATCAACAGGGTGATCTCGGCCGAGGACCTCGAAGGTGAGACGCGATCTCTGGCTGAAAAGATCGCCGAGTCAAGCCCGCTGGTGGTTGGCGTCGGCAAGCAGGCCTTCTACCGTCAGAGCGAGATGCCCACCGAACAGGCCTACGCGTACACCAAGGAGATCATGTCCTTCAACGCCTCCTTCGCCGACGCCCAGGAGGGAATTTGCGCATTCCTGGAGAAGCGCAAGCCTGAGTGGAAGGGCCGTTGATAGCGAATCCATCCGGATTCGCAGGGAGTAGAGAATGGCGAGTTGGGAGTAGGGAAAAGCGGTCTGGTGTCATGCCCCGCCCGACAGTGATCGACCGGTATCGGTATGAAACGGAGATTCGACAGTGACTGGTACTTTCGTCCTTCCGGCGGAGAAGCAAGAGCAGAAGATCGAAGGCCTGCCGCCTTACAACGTGGTGTTGCTCGACGACAACGATCACAGCTACGAGTACGTCATCCTGATGCTAAAGAAGGTATTCGGGCACTCCATAGAAAAGGGCTACGAGATGGCGCAGGAGGTCGACGCGAAAGGACGGGTCGTCGTCGCGACCACCAACCTCGAGCAAGCCGAACTCAAGCGCGACCAGATCCAGTCCTTCGGCCCAGACCCGATGATCCCGCATTGCAAAGGCTCGATGTCCGCGACCGTAGAACCTGCTTCAGGCTGATATCGAGCCTGGGCAATTGCCAGCCTCTCGACGTAGCCCACCTTCGCCCACGGGTCTCCTACACTACCCGTGGATTCCCGCTTTCGCGGGAATGACAGGTGCGGGAGGCCTTACGCGTGCCACAGGCCGGCCGCGTTTTTCTCCAAACGGACTCGTCATGACCACCTGACAAGCCTGCGAAGCAGGCGTGCTGAAAGCGACAGTAGGGAGCGTGCTGACAAGGCGCTGCAAGCGGCGTGCTGACAAGCGGAGGCCTTTAGGCCGAAGCGTGCCGAAAGACGCGAAGCGCCTTCCTACGCCTGATCCCAGTAGGTGACGGCGTCGTCCTTGCACTTGATGAAGTGCACGTTGCCATCCTGGGAGATAACTACGGCTATGACTCGGCTTAGTT
The DNA here is from genome assembly GCA_038199875.1 of Rubrobacterales bacterium. Lineage (GTDB taxonomy): Bacteria > Actinomycetota > Rubrobacteria > Rubrobacterales > Rubrobacteraceae > Rubrobacter_D. Next base: position 7,554 of record JBBPYN010000015.1, on the reverse strand, counting down.
CTTTGCACAGGCGATATGCGGAGCGGTGGCGGGTTCCTACGCCTTCGGCCGACTCTTCGACGGCGACTTCGCCCTCGACGTCGATTGCCCTTGCGACCGTCTCGACGGCGGGGAGTTCGCCCGAGATCTCACCCCCGAAGCCGAGTACCTCGAAGCGCTGGGTCATTACTACTGCCCCGTCCACGGCGGTGAGGCCCGCGATGACGTGCGCCACCTCGAAGATCGCCTCGTCCAACAGGGAGAGGCTCGTGTCGCCGCTCGCCTCGTAGTCGTCCCAGCCGACGGGGTCCCTGGCCGGAGTGCCGGCGTAGGACCGGGCCAGCTCGCTCATCACGTCGACGATGAGCGTGCGGAAGCGCCTGCGCGGCTCTGAGTCGACGAACCTGTATTTGAGGGAGACGTAGTGGCCCTCGATAATGTCGTCGGCCAGGTCTGGCGGGACGATGACCATGGTACCTCCGTGGTGGGAGTCCCTGACGGCGGAGATAATACGTTTGATCGTGTGCTGTCCTATCACGCGGGTGATGTCGTTGTCGAGGCGGGCCCACACCTCCCCCTTCTTGCGCTCCTGATCCCTGAGGCCGGCGTGGATCTCCGCGAGCTCCTCCCTTACCGGCGCGAAGGAAGCTGGTAGCCAGAGCGAACGGAACACGTCCATCGAGACGTCAGAGAGCCTGCCTTCGTCCAGCTTGCAGAGTGCCTCGAGGCCGACATCGGCGGCGATGCGTCCAGGGCCGTGTACGCGGAGGATCAGGACCCGCGGCAGGGGCGGGGGGGCATCCCTCCCGCCCTGGCCCTCCCTCAACCACCTCGGCCCTGAGTGGACGAGACCCCAGATCCGTAAGCTCCCTTCTTCGTCTACGCAGATCCCGATGAGCGAGCGATAGTAGTCGGCGGCGGGTGAGAGCCGCCTTATCTCCTGAATGTCGAACGGCCTTGGCTCGGGGAACTCCAGCCTGTGTACTCCGCCTGGCGGCCCTTCGTTCGGCGGAAGTCGGTCGGGGGCGCAGAGGATCACCCTGAACTTTACGGCTCGCTCTTCTTCTTGCAGCAGACTGGCCTGGTAGCAGACCGAGATCAAGTTCTCCAACGTACCCAACTCGGGCAGCGGACCGTCCCTCTCTTCGTCCCACCGCTCCCTTACGAAGTTGGCGAGGTCAGCCGGGTAGGCGTCCCGCGTGGTTCTCTGCGTGTCCTCCACGGTACCCATTCTATTCTCCGGTGGGCGCGAGGCGCAGGATACGGTCGTCCTGCTCGCTGACCGGGCTTCCGTAAGAGTCGCGGTTGGAGGTAGAGACCCAGAGAGACCCATCGGGCGCCTGCACGACATCCCGCACCCTGCCGACCTCACCGTCGAGTAGCTTCTCTCTACCCGTGACCTCGCCCCTACCGTTCAACTCCAGACGCCAGAGCCGTTGGCCCTTGAGGGCGGTCACGAAGAGGTCGCCCTCCCACTGCGGGATCGCCCCTCCGACCAGGATCTCCGCCCCGCTCGGTGAGGCTTCCGAGGTGGGCCAGACGGTGACGGGGTCGACATAGCCCAGGTCCTCGCCTCCCTTGCCCTCGACCTCGGGCCAGCCGTAATTGTTCCCCGCCTCTATCCTGTTGACCTCGTCCCAGGTGTTCTCGCCGAACTCGCTCGCGTACAACTGGCCCTGAGCATCCCACGCCAGTCCCTCCACGTTGCGGTGACCGTAGGAGTAGACGGGATTGCCTGGGAACGGGTTGTCCCTGGGGATGGAGCCGTCCGGTTCTATGCGCAGGATCTTACCTCCTAGTGAGTTACGGTCCTGGGAGTTCCCGGAGTCGCCGGCGTCTCCCGTGCTGATGTACAGCATGCCGTCTGGTCCGAACTTGATCCTACCGCCGTCGTGATACGAGTTGACGGGGATGCCCGTCAATAAAGGCTCGGGCTTCTCGCCGATGCGGAACCTGACGACCCGGTTGTCCCTATCCGTCGTATAGTAGGCGTAGACGTAGCGGTCCTCCCTGTAGTCAGGAGAGACGGCGACGCCGAGAAGCCCACCTTCCCCAGAGCCGCCCTCGGGCAGCGTCTGGAGTTCCTTCACCTCACCGGAGGGATTCACCCTGAGAAGCCTCCCCGAGTCGCGCTCGGTGACGAGGGCGTCCCCATCGGGCAAGAACGCGAAAGACCAGGGTACCTCCAGGTCCGTGGCCAGGGTGCTAACTGCGATCCGCTCGACGGAACCCCCCCCGGAGCGTGTACTTTCATCGGTCTTCTCTCCTCCGATAGTGATCGGCTCTGGGTCGCCACCATCCCCTCCCCCCTCGCTGGTCGGCCCGCAGGCCGCGCACAGGAGGGCGAGCAGAACCGCCAGAAACGCGGTCATGCCTATCTGTCCTCTCGTTCTGGGCAATCCCAGCATGTGCTCCCTCCTGTGACGTTGAAGGGAATTATATTGTGCGAACGTCTGTTTCCGGCGCTAACCCGAGAGCGTCGCGATCTCTTCGTCGGAGAGTTCTAGCCCCGTGGCTGCGACGTTCTCTTCGAGGTGTTCGACCGAGGACGTGCCCGGGATGGGGAGCATTACGGGGGATCTCGCGAGAAGCCAGGCGAGGGCCACCTGAGCTGGTGTGGCGTCGTGGCGGGTGGCGATCTCGTCGAGATCCCCGCCAGGGCTGGCGAGCTTGCCCGTCGCCAGCGGGAACCAGGGGATAAACGTGACACCCTCCCTCTCGCAGGTTTCGATCACCGCCTCAGAGGAACGGTCGGTCAGGTTGTAGCGGTTCTGGACGGAGACGATGGGCACGATATCCAGCGCCATCACGAGCTCTCTCACGCCCACGTTGGAGAGGCCGACGTGCCTGATCTTACCCTCGTCGCGTAGCTGGGCCAGGGCCCACACGGAGTCCTCGAAGGCGACCCTTGGGTCGGGGCGGTGCAACTGGTAGAGGTCTATCGTATCCAGCTTGAGGCGGCGCAGGCTCCCCTCGCACGCCTCGCGCAGGTGCTCCGGACTTCCGCTCGGCTCCCAGCGTCCCGGTCCGGGACGGACCAGGCCGCCCTTCGTGGCGATCACCAGGTCATCGGGATAGGGGTGGAGGGCAGAGGAGATCTGACGCTCGTTCACCTCGGGGCCGTAGGCGTCGGCCGTATCGATGAGGTTGATCCCCATCTCGACCACCCTTCGCAGCACGGCCTCTGCTGACCCCGCATCTTCGGGCTCGCCCCAGATGCCAGGCCCACACAGGCGCATTGCCCCGAAGCCAAAGCGCCCTACCGTGAGATCTCCCAGCTCCACCGTACCCGCTCCGTTGCTCCCGTTCGCTGTCACCCGTTGTCCCTTCCGTTGGCCTGCACGCCAGAGGTTACCGCAGCGGACCCCGCTGGCGTCGCGCCGATGCTCTAGAATCGTGGTCGAAGACTACATTCTGGCGACCACAAAGCGGGGTCGAGGTAAGAGGGAACACCGATAAGACGAGGGGGAGCGTGAGGTCACTTGTGGACGCTCTGCGTCCCGTGCTCGGCGTCGTATTCCTGGCCGGGTATGCCTGGTACACGTTCGCGCCGGACTTCTTCGGGACTGACCTCGTTCTAGGAGTAGGCGCGGTGTTGTTCGTGCTCTCCGTGCCCTGGTCGAGCGCCTTCCACAGGGTCTTCTCCCTGGTCGCCTTCGCGGCGCTGGCCGCGGTTATTATCACGGGACGGTTTGAATTCGCGGATTTTTATCGGGGCTTGCCAACGTATTTTGGGATAGTGGCTGTGTTGCTTGTCCTCAGCATCGCAGGGTTTCCGATCCGGGCTGCCCGCTACGAGGTCCAGATCCGGGCGCTCATGGCGGCCCTGACCCGCAGGGGCGTGAGCATCAAGGCGACGGCGGGGGCTCTCGGGCACGTCCTCGGTGCCGTTCTCGACGTGGGGGCGTTCGTCCTCATAGATGTGATCACGGGCCGCTCCGCACCCAAAGAACGCCTCGAAGCCCTGAAGTGGGCGGGACGAACCTTCTCGTTCGCGCCCCTGTGGACCAACCTGAACGTCCTGACGGCTACGACCATAGTGCTGACCGGCGTCTCGTACCCGAAGCTCCTCACCGTTACGCTCCCCTTCGTGCTCCTCGGCCTCGCCGGGACTTTGTTCTTCGCCCAGAGGGCTGGGGGTGAGGTGGAGGAGATATCCCAGGCGCCGCTTGACAGGGGGGCGGCTGCCGTCCTCCTCTACCCAGTACTGCTCGTCGCATCCGTGGCGCTGGTCAACGTGATGTTTCCTGTGCTTCCCCTTACGTCGGCGATCGCCGTGACGGTCGCTGTCATCGTGCTCCTGATCGCGGGTCTAGCGGCCGTGCTGGCCAGGAGGACGTCGCCAATGGCTCGGCTCGGACGGGAGACGCGAGGATCTCTCGCGTCCTCTCACGCCGAGTTCACCCTGTTCGGGTCGGCTGGTATCCTCATACTCTCCCTGCAAGCCCTCGGCGCCCTCGCGCCGCTCGGTGCGCTGCTATCTGCCCTGCCCACCGTCCTGGTCGCACCCGCGCTGGCGCTCATCATGGCCCTCGGGTTCGTCGCTGGTATCCACGTCATCCCGATGGTGCTCCTGCTGAACGCCGCATTCCCCCTCGACGGCGGCCCGGCCCCGGCGCTGTGGGCCGCTGCCCTCCTTCTCGGCGCCCAGTCCACGCTCCTGCTCACCCCCTTCTCGAGCGCCGTAACCATGCTCTCGCGTCTGACGGGCTTACATCCACTGGAGATCGGACCAAGACGCAACCTGGGGTTCGGCATCATCGTAGGCGCAGCCGCGATGCTCTACATTGGCCTTCTGACGTTGCTGCTCTTGTAGCACGGCGCCTTGCATGCGCCTTGTCAGCACGCTCCCTCTGGTCGCTTGTCAGCACGCTGCAGCCTTCGGCTTCCGTTTGTCAGCATGATTTTGGTCTTGCATGGGAGCATGCGGGCGTAGTAGAGTCGAAAGATCAAGATCTGTCGGCGAGAAGAAAAAGGGGGCTAGATGGTAGCGTTTCTGATCCTGTTGCTGTTCGCTGTTATTTTCCTTGTCGCGGGCGGCGTGCTGCTCTACTTCCGAAACAGGACCAAGCAGAAGTCCGCCATCATGAGCCAGACCGAGACCTCCAACGCCTCGGATGTCGCCAGCATCGCGCCTGGAACGCTGGTCGAGGTCAAGGGGACGGTACGCTGCGATGAGCCCCTTACGAGCGAGATGGCCGAGAAGACCTGCGCCTACTACTCGGCTACCGTGATACGCGAATACCTGGAGAGAGACGACGACGACAACGACGTGGGCTCGGACCGGCGCTCGGAGATAATCGCCCAGAACGTGCAGTTCGCGCCATTCATGGTGGAGGACGACAGCGGCTTTGTGGGGGTACACGCGGAAGGCGCCGAGGTCGATGCTCGCCAGATGGTGAACCGCTTTGACAGGAACGTGGGCAACGAGGGCTCCTTCTCACTCGGCGGAATGACCGTCAACCTCGGCGGCGGCGAGCGCACCATCGGCTACCGCTACACCGAGAGCATCCTTCCCGTCGATGATTCGGTCTACGTACTCGGCACCGTGCAGGAGGGAGGGGTGATCGGAGCCCCACAGTCCGGCGAAGAGGGCCACCGCTTCGTCGTCAGCCACCGCTCGGAAGAAGCCCACACACAAAGCCTCGGCAAGACCGCCCTCTGGCTCGGCGTGGGAGGCGCCGCCTCCATCGTCCTCGGCGTCGTCCTGCTCGTCATCGGCATACTCATCCTGGTGTAGCGACTTGGTCCAGGGAACTCCTGCGGGTCCTTCGTCAAGAGTTCCCTGATCCGACCGTCGAGCCCAGGCCTGAAGCCTGGTCTCCTCTCTGGAGCGAGGGAGCAGCCTCCGAAGCCTCACGCCTTTCCACAAGAGCCAGCCCGTGAGCAGCGCCTCCCCAACGCCTCAAACGGTGATGACGACTTTCCCTTGGGCGTGTCCCTCTTCCAGATACCGAATGGCTTCGGGGACTTCGCTCAGCGGAAACGTACGGTCGATGTTCGGTGTGAGCTTCCCGCTCTTGAGGAGATCGTTCAAAAAGACCATCTGGTTCTTCTTGTCCGGCATCGAGAAGTTCGGGGTCGGAAGCTGGCTGATAAAAGGGGAGAGCGCGACCAGTTTGAGGACACGGGGGATGCTTCCGAACCAGCGTCCGGCCCCCTTACCGAAGCGATCGTGCCCGATGAGCACGTATTTCCCGTTGGGGGCGAGAACACGTCGACAATCCGAAAACGGATGGTTCCCGGGAATATCGAAGATCAGGTCGTAGCGACAACCACTTTGGGTGAAGTCCTCTTCGGTGTAGTCGATGGCCCGGTCTGCGCCAAGCGAACGGACCATGTCCAGCTTCTCCGTATCGTCGACGCCGGTTACGCGAGCTCCGTACGCTTTGGCAACCTGCATGGCGAAGGCGCCAACACCACCGCCGGCGCCATTGACCAACACACTCAGGCCTGGCTGCAACCGTCCCTTATTCGGAAGATTCTGCAGGACGATCGATCCAGAGGTTGGCACGGCCGCGGCCTGTTCGAACGTGATGTTGTCGGGCTTGCGCGCCAGGACGTCTTCGGGAACTGGCACGTACTCGGCAAAGGCGCCGCCGTTGTGCCACTGATAGCCACGAATACACTCGCCGAAGACCTCATCTCCTGGTTGAAACCGTGTCACATTCTCGCCAACCGACTCAACGTGTCCAGCCACATCCGTTCCCGGAACGCTGTTCTTTGGTCCGAGCAACCCGGCACCCATGAGACGCAAGACGTATGGCAGGCCCCTGACGACGTGCCAGACATCTGGGTGAACTGAGGCCGCATGAACTCGTACCAGCACCTCATCATCCTCGGCCACCGGCTTGTCGATTTCTCGGAGTTCTAGGACATCATCGGGTGACCCGTAGTTGTCTTGGACAACTGCTTTCATAAGTGTCTCCATGATTGCTCTGATCTAGTCATCTTACTGATGCTGCCGCGCTTTGCTACCGCGCAACATGACGGTTCCTACCCATACGAACCACACTATAAGACCCAAACCAAATATGGTTCCGCCCAGTTCGCCGAGCGCCGGGACAAGAGTGATGATGCCCGCAACACCGCTCACCACGCCAAGGTAGTTCAGTGTCCTGGGAAGTACTCCCGCTAGCAAGGCCACCCAGCTTACCAGCAGAACCCACAGGCCGCCCGGTAACTCAATCCCGCCGCCCAACGCATTTTCCACTGCGGAGAGTGTCAACCAAACTGTTGTGGCTTGCGCCTGGTCTTTGCCATAGAGTTCGGCGACCACGCCTATATCTTTGAGGAAGAGCATGCCACTGGCGATGATCAGGCCAGCCCAGATAATCCCAAAGCCCGCCGCAATCTGTGCCGTTGCAGGCGAGCCGACCTTCAACCGTTCATGGAGTGCTAGCACCAGGGGAACCATAAAGACCCCCGCTACCAGGTTGTGCCCCTAAACTTCTGTAAATTGGTGAGTCGCTAGAAAAAGCGGCCACCTTCCTCCAAGATAGCCGGTGATTCAAGCCGCTACCAACAAGGAGGAGAAGATGGCCGACCACCATCGTAGATTGGACGAGCAGATCG
>JBBPYN010000014.1:0-28440 GCA_038199875.1 Rubrobacterales bacterium | reverse complement strand
TGGTTGTTGAGCCCTGCGGCGATGAGGTCGAGGACCTCGCGCTCGCGGGCGGTCAACTCGGGGAAGGCTTCCGAGGGCGTGGCTGGTCTAGGCTTGGAGAAAAAATCCATAAGGCGGCTGGCGATCTCCGGCCCGAAGTGGGCCTCGCCGGCAGCCACGGCGCGGATGACCTTGAGGATCTCGTCCTGGTCCGCGCCCTTCAAGACGTACCCCCTTGCTCCAGCGCGCATGGCGGCGAACACCGAATCGTCGTCCTCGAACATGGTTACGACGATGACGCCAGCGTGCGAACTGTTGCGCACGATGGCGCGGGTGGCCTCGATGCCGTTTATGCCGGGCATCTGGATGTCCATGAGGACCACGTCGGGATGAAGGTCCGCGGCCAGGGCGACCGCTTCCTCCCCGGTGGCCGCCTCCCCCACGACCTCGGTGTCGGAAACCGAGAGAAAGAGGGCGTTTAGGCCCCCGCGGAAGAGGGCGTGATCGTCGGCTATGAGGATGCGGATGTTGGAGGTTTCAGGCATCAGGCTTCAGGCCTTTCTTGCTGACGCCTGTGGCCTGCAAAGGCAGGAGCGAGAGAACGCGGGTCCCGCCACCGGGTAGCCGCTCTGCCGCGAAGGTTCCACCGAGTTCGGCCACCCGTTCGCGCATGGAGGGGAGTCCCACCCCGGCGTGGCGCTCTTCGGGCAGGCCGACGCCGTCGTCGGTGATCTCCAGCTTCAGCCCGCGGCCCACAGAGAGCCTAACGCGGCAGGCCTTGGCTTTCGCGTGGCGCACGACGTTGGTCAGCGCCTCCTGGACTATGCGGTAGGCGGCTACCTCCACGGCGGCAGGCAACGGCGGCAGGCTTTCCGGAGCTTCCACAATGACGTCGAGGTCGTTCTGAGTGTAGTTGGCGGCCTGCTCGCGGATGGCCGGTATCAGCCCGAGCTCGTCGAGGGCAGGTGGTCTGAGATCGTAGACCAGGCGGCGGATGTCGGAGATCGCGGCCTGCACCTGGGTCTTGAGCCCGGCCAGCAAGGCGTCAGCGGCCTGCGGCTCTGTATCGAGGAGGTTGCGGGCGGCGTCGAGCGTAAGGGTAAGGGTGGCGAGCTGCGGACCCAAACCGTCGTGCAAGTCGCGCCTGAGGCGCCGCCGCTCCTCCTCCCGCGCGTTGACCAGGCGCTCGCGCGAGCGCTGGAGGTCGGCCGTGAGGCGCAGGGCGTAGGCTGCGGCCTCGGCATGACGGGCAAGGTCGTCGAGCAGGCGCCTGTCTTGCGGACCGAACGGCTCGCCCGGCGAGCGGGTAGAGAGCACCAACCGCCCGATGGTCTCGGTTCCGTAGGAGAGTGGCAGGACCAGCGGTATCCCTCTCGGACTTCCGTACTCTGCAGCGGTTTCGAAGGTGCCATCCTCTCTCTTCAAGGAGATCGCCGCGGAGGGCAGCTTCAACGCCTGAGCAGCCGTCTCGACAATTGTCGGCAGCACCGCCTCGGGGGCGTCCGCGGTCTTCAAGCGCTCTCCGAGGCGGGAGAGGACCGCATAAGGATCGTCGCGCTCGCCGTACATCAGCCTGTTCACGCCGCGCTGCAGACGCTCACGCAAAGGCTGGAAGAGCACGGCGACGAGGCTCGCGGCGACCAGGGAGACCACCAGATTGCCGCCTGTCCGGAATACCGCGCCCAGGTAACCTACCACCACTATGTAGAGTCCGGCGACGCTGGCGGTCAAAGCGCCATAGACCAGGGTGCGATTGATGACTACGTCTATATCCCACAAACGGTGGCGCAGGATCGCAATGCCTATCGTCAGCGGGATGAAAAGGAGCGGGACGGCTCCGACGGCAGCGACCGTCAGGGTGTAAGGCGAGCCCGTGTTTGCCAGCGAGGGAGAGACCAGGCCTGGTAGTACGGCTCCTACTAGTCCCGTAATGGCCGCTGCCGCCCCGAATACCACCCACTTGGTCTGTTGTCTCTGCACCGTGTCGGAGACATGCCGGTAACGATAGATCTGGGCGAACAATCCGCTACCCCAGATGCCGAGAAACATGACCTGAAGCAAGAGGTCCCACCACGCTCCTCGGCTCAGCGACGAGTCGGGGACGAACGTTAGAGGGATCTGCAAAACCGCGACAAGCACCGCTAGAGCGCGCGTCCACCGGGGTGTGAACCGGCCGTCGGGGAAGAGGTAGAAGAAGAGGCTTACGCATACCCATCCGGCGTACTCTGGAACCTTGAACAGCCAGCCCCATGCAGGCTCAGCTCCGGCGAGGTCGATCAGTAGAAAAGCGGCGTTGACCCCGAACGTCGAGAGGAAGAGCGAAATAAACAACGTCACCCGATAGTCCGACTTCCGCCAGAAGATAGCACCGGCGACGGCGTAGTAAACCAGCAATACGAGGATCGCGAGCGCAACCCTGAAGGCGGCATAGGAGCTGGCGGAGACGCCGAGCTGCGCCAAGCCGGTCCGCACGGCCCCAGCGGGGTCGCTAAGTTGGGCGTAGTAAGATGGAACCGCGACCGCAAAGCGGACAAAGGCGAGAAGGGCGATCGCGACGCACACCACCCGCGCTACGAGAAGCCAGGCGTGGCGCACCCTTACTTCCGGTTCCCTGCGCGGCCCGGAATGCGACGCTTCCACCTCCGACGCGCGCTGTAAGTCCACGTAGGGCTCCTCATCCGGTCGCCGGTTCGGCGACAGAGATTCATCGTACCCCGCCGCATCTCGACCCGCAATGGGGAACGTCTTGAGAGCTCCGGCCGGAGCACACTCCCCTCATCGAACTTCCTGGCTCACGGCGGCTACACGTGCAATCCTGCGTGCCTCGAAGAACGTGAGCGCAATGTATCCCGCCCCGCACAGTAGTGCCAGGATGCCGCCTGTGAGGCCCCAGCTTCCGGGAGCATCCGGCACCGCCAGCGCAGCCGCGCCGAGGTACAGGAACGTCGCGCCGGTCAGGATGCCCAGAACCTGCCAACCCGGACGCTTCGTGCTCGTCAATATCCCTGCCAAAAGGAGCAACACGGTGTGCTCGAAGTTGCTTATCCAATCGCCACTCATGCCCTGCAGCTCCCGGCTAAGCGCGAGCCAGAGCCCCGGCGCCAGCAGGACCATTGCCAGCAGGCCGAGCGCCAGAAGCGGACGGCTGATCGAACCTTCCGGCGTGAGGCTCATCAGGGCGCGGGGTTCGGGGTAGGCGGCGATCACCAAGACGAGCGGTATCACGACGAAGAAGATGTACGGCCCCTCGAAAGGCGCAACCACTACTACGGCCAGCACCGTCGCAATGGCCAGGTACTGCAGCGGGAGCGGCATCGCCCGAGGTCGCCATATCACGGCCACAAGACTTCCCACGATCAGCATCGCTATGGCGACCGTCATGGCGTCGCTCCACTGGCGGAAGTCGGGAGCACCCTGGGCGAGCCACGGCTCCGGAATGAGACGAAGGTTCGTCACAAAGAAGAGGGTTGCCAGAGCGGCCAGAATCCTGAACACGATCGTGCGCCAGTCTCTACTCCTCCGCGCCTCTTTCGCCGCATCGGCCATCATGCCAACTCCTTTGTTTGCCTACCCTGCCGATACAACTCTACGAGGGGCGGCGTCCCGCCGTCATGGGAGCACGGCCCCATTCCGGTCGGGAAATCTCGTCCTAGTTTGTCCCGTTATGGATCTGTGGGCGCGGCGTCACCGGACGCCAACAAGCCCGGCGGCCGAGATGCTATTCTGGTGGTGGAACGTAGGAAGGTAGCGTGTCTTGGGGATCATCGTCCAGAAATACGGCGGGAGCTCGGTCGCGACGGCGGAGCATATAAGGACCGTCGCCGAGAGGATAAAGGGGGCTCATGATTCGGGCCTCGGCCTCGTCGTGACCGTCTCGGCGATGGGGAAGCAGACCGACAGGCTACTCAGGCTCGCTGGCGAGGTCAGCCGAGACCCTTCGCCGCGGGAGATCGACCAGCTCCTCTCCACGGGGGAGCTCCAGTCCGTGGCCCTGCTGGCAATGGCCCTGCACGATAGGGGCGTCGCCGCAACCTCCCTCACAGGCCCGCAGGCCGGGATGAAGATCACGGGCAGGTACGGATCGGGGGTCATCTCGGGGATACAGCCGGACCGCCTGCGCGGCCTGCTCGACGAGGGACAGGTCGCTATCGTCGCCGGCTTCCAGGGAGTAAACACCCTTGGGGACATAATGACGCTCGGGCGCGGGGGGTCTGACACGACCGCCGTGGCGCTCGCCGCGGCTCTGGGGGCAAAGAGGTGTGAGATCTTCACGGACGTCGACGGCGTCTACACGGCCGACCCGCGCATCGTGGCGGGGGCGCGTCGCATACCCGTCATACTCTCCTCCGAGATGGCCGAGATGTCGTGGCGGGGCGCCAGGGTGATGCACCCGCGGGCCGTCGAGCTCGGAGCATTGTACGGGGTCGAGATCCACGTAAAGAGCTCGTTCAAGGAAGGACCGGGTACGATCATCAAGGGAGGAAACGGCTTGGAGCACCTCGAGACCCGCGAGACGGTCGCCGGCATCGTCCACGACCTGGACGTATCTCGCATTACCCTGACGGGCATAAAGACGGGCCCTGGCACGATGAGCCGCGTCTTCTCCCCTCTGGCCGAAGCGGGAATCTCCGTCGACGTTATCGTGGAGAGCGCCCCCAAAGAGGGTGCTTCTGACGTGGCTTTCACCGTCCGTCGCGGCGACTTTTCCGAAGCCCTGCGGCTCGCAGGCGGGGTCGCCGAATCCCTGGAGGGGCGGGTCGAGGGAGAAGAGGAGCTTGGGAAGGTCTCAGTCGTTGGGACCGGGATGCTCAACCGTCCAGGCTACGCCGCCAGGATGTTCGCGACGCTTGGGGAGTCAGGCATCCCGATCAGGCTCGTCTCCACCTCGGAGATACAGGTGACTTGCGTATTGCCGGCAGGAAGGGTAGAAGAAGCGGTAAAAGTTTTGCACAGGGACTTCGAGCTGGAGGAGAGAGATGTTTAGCGGTGCGTTCACGGCCCTTGTTACGCCTTTTCGGAACGGGGAGGTGGACGTCGAAGCCCTCGAGGGCATGGTCGAGTTCCAGATCCAGGGCGGCGTCCACGGCCTCGTCCCCTGCGGTACCACGGGCGAGACCCCGGCCATGAGCGAGGAGGAGGACCGGCTCGTCATAAGCACCGTCGTCAGGGTCTCGGGCGGCCGCGTGCCGGTCGTCGCGGGTACTGGCTCGAACAGCACGGACATGGCGATCAAATACACGAGGATGGCCCAGAAGGAGGGAGCCGACGGCTCTTTGCAGGTCGCCCCCTACTACAACAAGCCGACCCAGGAGGGACTGTACAGGCACTTCAGCGCCGTGGCGGATAGCACGGACCTCCCCATCATCCTCTACAACATCCCTGGCCGTACCTCCGTGACCATCTCGGCCGAGACCATAGCCCGCCTCGCCGAGATCCCGAACATCGTCGGGGTCAAGGAATCGACGCTCTCGATGAACATGGTGAGCGACATAAAGAGCCTCTGTGGAGAAGAACTGGACATCCTCTCGGGGGATGACCCGATGACGCTACCGATGATGGCGCTCGGGGGGCAAGGTGTGATCTCCGTCGCCTCAAACGTCGCCCCCGCGGCGGTCTCGGACATGGTAGGCGCCCTCTCGATCGGCGACTGGGAGCGGGGCCGCGAGCTCCACTACGAGCTGCTGCCGCTCTTCAGGGCCCTCTTCGTCGAGACAAACCCGATTCCCGTCAAGACGGCGGCCTCGGTCCTGGGCCTCTGCTCGGACGAGATGCGGCTGCCGATGATCCCACTCCAGGGCGAGAACCTGGATACCCTAAGACGCACGATGGAGGAGTCGAACCACCTCCTCCCGACCCCGGAAGAAGTGTGACCAGGGTAGCCGTAATCGGGGCGGCCGGCCGCATGGGCCGCGAGCTCTGCCGCGCAGCGATCGAAACCGAAGGGATCAAACTGGTAGGCGGTACGGTCGAACCCGGCGCCCCCGAGCTCGGCTCCGACCTCGGAGATTTGTGTAGTTCTGGGAGGATGGGCGTGACGGCGACGGAAGACCCGCCCGAGAACGCTGAGGTCCTGATCGAATTTACGACGCCAGGCGCGACCGTAGAGCACCTCTCCTACGGCAAACCGCACGTCATCGGGACGACCGGCCTTTCGGGGGATCAGGTAGCGAACGTCGAAGAGGCGGCACAAAACGCCCCGATCGTACTGGCCCCGAACATGAGCGTCGGCGTCAACCTCTTGCGCGAGGTCGTGCGGGAGCTCTCGGCGAAGCTCGGCGAAAGCTACGATATCGAGGTCGTTGAGGCGCACCACAGGAACAAGAAGGACGCGCCCTCTGGCACAGCCCTGTTTCTCGCGCGGGCCGCGGCCGAGGGGAGGGAGAGGGACCTGGACGAGGTCGCCGTCTACGGACGGGAAGGCCTCTCGCCCAGGCAGGAGGGTGAGATCGGCATCCACGCCCTACGCGGCGGCGCCGTCGTCGGCGAGCACCGGCTCATCTTCTATTCGGGGGGCGAGGAGGTCGAGGTAGTCCACCGCGCCCTCTCCCGCCGCACCTTCGCCGACGGGGCGCTTCGCGCCGCGAGGTTCGCGGCTGATGCCAGGCCCGGTCTGTACTCCATGGCGGACGTGCTGGTGTAAGCCGCTAACCTCCGTGGCACTGAAATGCTGACATGCTGTGACGACCCCAGGGAGGAACCAATGACCGTACCCCTGATCCCACGCGAGGTCCTCTTCGGCAACCCCGAGCGGATGAGCCCGCGCCTCTCACCCGACGGGGAACGCCTGGCCTACCTCGCCCCTAAAGACGGCGTGCTGAACGTCTGGGTCGGCCCCGTCGGGGGCAGGCCAGGCGAGGACTTCGAGCCAGTGACCGACGACCGCAAGCGCGGCATCAGGGTGTGCTTCTGGGCAGAGGACAACATGCACATCGTCTACCTCCAGGACGAGGGCGGCGCCTCCTTCTACTCCTACGACCGAAAGAACAAGAGCGGCGAGCACCTCTTCGACGCCCGCCCCGACCTCGCCGGGTACGACCTCGCCAGGATGGAGCCCGTCTCCTTCACCTCCAGCGACGGCCTGACCATAGAGGGCTACCTGACGCTGCCTCCAGGAACGTCTAACGGGCCATTGCCGATGGTGCTCAACGTACACGGGGGACCGTGGGTAAGGGACGGGTGGGGCTACGACCCTGAGGCGCAGTGGTTCGCCAACCGGGGTTACGCCTGTCTACAGGTCAACTACAGGGGCTCGACCGGGTACGGCAAGTCTTTCCTCAACGCCGGCAACAAGGAGTGGGGCGGCAGGATGCACGACGACCTCGTCGACGCGGTCGGGTGGGCCGAAGATGAGGGCTTTGCCGACCCTGGGCGGGTAGCCATCTTTGGTGGTTCCTACGGCGGTTACGCCGCGCTAGCCGGGGCCACGTTCACCCCCGACCTGTTTCGATGCGCCGTCGACATCGTGGGTCCGTCTAGTTTGATCACCCTGATAAACAGCATCCCGCCTTACTGGAAGCCGCTCCTCTCCACCTTCCACGAACGGGTCGGCAACCCCGAAACAGAAGAGGACTTCCTCAAGAGCCGCTCGCCGCTGTTCTCCGTAGACCGCGTGAGGATACCGATGCTCATCGCCCAGGGCGCCAACGACCCGCGAGTAAAGCAGGCCGAATCAGAGCAGTTCGTCGCCGCCATGAAAGACAAAGGCATCGATCACGAGTACCTGCTCTTCGAGGACGAAGGACACGGCTTCGCCCGCCCCGAAAACCGCCTCGAGTTCTACGCCGCCGCCGAACGATTCCTGGTAAAGCACCTCGGCGGCCGCGCAGAAGAATAGGGCAGGGGCGATTCACGGACTGCTTTTCTGCCATCAGGCTTCAGGCCTCGTCTTCCCCCGGTGAGGACAGGGTCTGTACCCAGCTCACGTCGACGCCCATCCTGCTCGCAACCTCTTCGTCGGAGAGCCCGAGCCTTCTGAGGCGTTCGACCTCCTCGGCCAGGCAGACTTCGCCGCGCTCTTCCAAACTGTCTCCTCTACTCCCGAATCTTCACAGTCATCATCGTGATGGCGAGAGGAAGTACTTCCAGGTTCATGGGCTCATAATGCCACGCGATGAAGTTCTGCGCACGTTGGAGATGCCGCGCGCAGCGGGCAGTTCAGACGTTCGGGGGAAGCTCCAGGCTCATGCCCGGGTAGATCTCATACCCCGACAGGTCGTTCGCCTCGCGGATGGCCTCGACCTTCGGCCTCGGGTCCTCCCAGACGGCGGTGTGCTCGATGGCTATCCCCCAGAGCGTATCGCCTGGCGCGACGGTATAGCTGACGGACCGCGGCTCAGCCCCGACCCCGCCGCCCGTATACACGGCGACGCCGAGGACGCCGGCCACCAACACGGCCCCGAGCCTGCGGCGACGATATTTTGTGCGCTCCGATCTCACGGGAGAAATATACGGGAGGACCTCCTGGTTCCCAACGGTATTTTCGCCGCCAACGCAAGCCGCCTGTCCGGTAGAATCCTCTCTATGCAATTCACGAAGATGCAGGGCTGCGGCAACGATTTTCTCGTCTTCGACCCCAACGAGGTCGAGGGAGTAAACTTGGCACGACTCGCCAGAGAGGCCTGCGACAGGCACTTCGGGGTCGGGGCAGACGGGATCCTCGTTCCCGCTCCCTCCGCGGTCGCCGACCTGGAGATGGTGTACCTGAACTCGGACGGCTCATCATCCGAGATGTGCGGCAACGGCCTGCGCTGCCTCGCGCGCTACGCCAGGGACCGCGGTATGGTCGATAGCGAAGCCCTGACCGTCGCCACAGGCGCTGGCATCAAGAAGGTCCTTCTCTTCGAGGACGGCTGCTCGAGGGTCGACATGGGAGCACCTGGCTTCGATACCGGGGTCGAGGTCGACGGCTTCCGCTTTCTGCGGGTCTCGATGGGCAACCCCCACGCGGTGGCGTTCCTACAGAGCGAGGCTGCGGTGGAGGCGCTTGACCTCGGTGAGGTCGGGCCGCCCATAGAGGAAGATCCCACATTCCCCGAAAGGACGAACGTGGAGTTCGGGTTCGCCAGGGACGGGCGGGAGGTCAGGATGAGGATCTGGGAGCGCGGCGCGGGCGAGACCCTCGCCTCGGGCTCAGGCTCGTGCGCCGTCGCCGTCGCGGCCGTGGCACAGGGCCTCGCCGAGAGCCCGGTCCACGTACGTATGGACGGTGGCATCGTAGAGATAGAGTGGGCAGGTGAAGGCGAGCCCGTGTACATGAAGGGCCCTGCCGAGTACGTCTGCGAAGGGGAGCTACAACTGCGGGATCAAAAAGCCGACGGCTGATACCTGACTGCTGAAAGCTCGGGTTCCGGGAAGTCCCCTTCCCGAAACCCGCTCTAGCGGATCTCGACGAGGCCGTGTCTGGCGGCGAAGAGCAAGGCCTGAATCCGCGAGTGTACGCCGAGCTTGTTCAGAATGTTCATCATGTGGGTGCGTTCGGTGTCCACGCTCATGTGTAGTTTGGCCGCGATCTCCTTGTTCGAGAGGCCCTCGGCGAGGGAACTAAGGACCTCCTGTTCGCGGGGTGTGATCTGCTCGATGCTCACACGCACTTCGAGCTCCTCCTCGCGGTTCTGGCCGGCCAGCCGGAGCAACTCGAGCAGCTCATCCTGGGAGAGCAGGGTCTCGCCCTCCCCCAGACGTCGCGTGGCGTCGAGTATCACGTCGACGTCGGCCGACTTGTGAAGGACGCTGGCCGCCCCTGCCTCTACGGCCCTGGCGTGCCCGGCCCTATCCAGGCTCGCGGTCAGGACTAGCGCCGCGAAGTGCGGGTTGGCGTCGCGCAACTCCGCGATCAGGTCAGTACCCTCACCGTCGGGTAGGGAGAGGTCTATGACCCCAAGGTCGGCTTCGGAGCCGTCCATCGCCCGGCGGGCCTCGGCGAGCGTCCCGGCCTGGGCGACGACCTTGAAGTCGGGTTCATGGTCGAAGACGTACGCGAGGGTCTGGCGGAACGAGGTGTGATCCTCTACAAGCAAGATTCGCTGCATATTCTCCCTCTGGCGTACCTCTCTCGCGGAGCCCCCTCGTAAAAACAATATACCAGCTTTGGCGAGACGGACGCCGCTTCTCTCAGGTATTCGAGAGCTCTCCTGCCTCCCCGCCGGACAGGACGGCCAACCTCACCCGGAGAAACACCCTGGTTCCAACGCCCTCCTTGCCCTCGACCTCGAGCCTCCCACCGAGCATGAGGACGCGCTCGCGCATGCCCGTGAGCCCCATCCCGTAGGCGGTCTCGGGCCCGAAGCCCCTGCCGTCGTCCTCTATCTCCACGAGTACCTCACCGTCAACCATACCGAGGGTGACCACCGCGCGCCTGGCGCCCGAGTGGCGCCTGACGTTTGCCAAAGCCTCCTGTACTACGCGCACCACCTCGACACCTGCGGGTCCTGAGATCTCGGCCGGGAACCCCTCGTCCACGATCAACTCGAGCTCGCATCCTTCGCCGATCTGGCGGTTCAACGCGACGATGGACTCGACGGCGCGGACGAGGGGACGCTCCCTGTCGCCCTCGAGCCGCAGGTCGTAGATGGCGTCGCGCAGGCCTCCGACGGCCCTCCTTAGCGCCTCTATCTGCCCGTCGGTCTCCCTGGCGCGGTCAGCACCCTCTGGCATCCTCTTCAAGACCTGCATCGACTGAAGGGCGTAAGTGAGGTCCTGCAAGACCACGTCGTGTAGCTCGCGGGCTATACGGCGGCGCTCGGCCTCGCGGATCTCACGCAGGGCCTCCTCAGCCCGCTTACGCTCGGTGATGTCCTCTACGGTACCCTCGTAAGCGGAGATCGTACCCCCCGCGTCGTAGACAGCGCGCGCGTTGGCGGAGACCCACACGGAACTACCGTCCTTGCGGCGCAGGTGTATCTCGAAGCCGCTCACGAAGCCGTCCCGCGACGCGAGCCTGTAGAACTCATCCCTGCGTTCCGGGTCAACGTAGAGCTGGTCCCTGATATTGGATACGGCCTCGAGCAGCTCCCCAGGAGACTCGTAGCCGAACATGCGGGCCATCGCGGGGTTCGCCGTGAGGAACTGCCCCTCGACCGTGGTCTGGAAGATCCCCTCGACGGCGTTCTCGAAGATCGAACGGTACTTCTCCTCGGCCTTCCTGCGCTCCTGTTCGGCCTCCCTCTGGTCCGTGATGTCCTCGTGGACTAGCACGACCTCCTGGATCTCCCCTTCGGCATCTATGACGGGGTAGATGAAGGCCTGTACCCAGCGGTGGGCGACGTCGCTGACGCTAGGGATGCTCGCTTCGGGTTCGTACCTGACCGGTGGCACGGCGGTTGCCTTCCCCGCGAAGGCACGTTCGATGTAGGGCATAATGCCTTTGTCGACGAGCTGGGGGTCCTGCAGTACGTTGTACCCTGGTATCTGGTCGAGCGTGACACCCCAGAGCTCCTCCCACGCCCGGTTGACCCGCAGCGTCCTGCCGTCGGGCGAGAATATCTGGGTGCTCAGGGGGGACTGCTCGATCATCAGCCTGAAACGCGTCTCCGAAACCCGCAGCGCTACCTCGGCCCCGCGCCGCTCGCGGCGCACGTCGGCGTCCCTGAGCTCCCGCTCGATGGCGGTGTTGAGCCTGGCCAGGTTGTCCTTCATGAGGTAGTCGTGGGCACCGGCCTTCATGGCCGCGACGGCGGCGTCCTCACCGATCTTGCCGCTAACGATGATGAAGGGCAGGTACACGAAGCCCTTGCTCCTGAGCAACCCGAGCGCCGCAGACGAGCTGAAGGCCGGCATGGAGTGGTCTGAGATGACCAGATCCCAACTGCGCCCTTCGAGCGCGGCATCCATGTCCTCAGGGGTGTCTACCCGCTCCCAGGTGGGGTCGTATCCGCCCTTGCGCAGCCTCCTTACCAGGAGCAGCGCATCGTCCTCGGAGTCCTCGACGAGCAAGACTTTGAGATCCACGCTCATTCAGGTACCAGCCCCCCCGGTTCCGCGCAGGACAAGGCCCGCGCTACCGCACGCGTATTGCAAGTCGGGCCGCTTTCGCCCCCTCATATCGAGTTCGTGTAACTCCCATCACACTAAGAGGCTCCGTCAATAGGCGAGTAGCTTATGTATCAAGGGACGATGGAAAGGCTGTCGAATCACCTTGAGAGCTGCCAAGTACAAAAAGTTGCCAGCCTATTGACGGAAGCTCTAAGTCCCTATTCTATTGTTGTTCTGGCGTCGCGGCAACTCACCTTCAGGGAGCAAACACGCAAAAATCACTCATTTGGGGGATACACGGGCGTCTTTCGCGAGGCTATCATGGCGGCGGCTGCATTTTTTGTATACAAGCAGGCGTGGAGATCAGGACGAAGGGAGAGAAGATGCAAGAAGATCCCAACCTCGGCGGCGAGCGTGAACAGGTCTCTGAGGGCCCTGGAGGTACCGCGACGATGAGCGCGCAGGAAGAGCAGACGTGGTCCATAGTCGCCCACCTGAGCGTGCTCGCGGCGATAGTCGGCCTGATGCCTTTCGGGGCCCTGCTCGTGTGGCTGATCTACAAGGACCGTTCCCCGAGGGTACGCTTCCACGCCCTGCAGGCGCTCTGGTACCAGATAGCCTGGATCGTGATCCTCATAGCTTACACCTTGATCAGCCTCATACTGAGCATCATACTCATCGGCTTCTTTATGTTCTTGTTACTGCCCGTACTGGCGGTGGTGCCCGTGATCCACGGTTGCTACGCGGCCTACCAGGTCAGCCAGGGGGTAGAGTACCGCTACCCGTTCATCGCGGACAAGATAGAAGGCCCGCGCCGCGTAGCCTGAGCGTTCCGGCGAGACACGGTCTGAAGGTGAAGCGGCATGCCGTGCAGGCACACCACGGTGTCGGGGAGGGCCAGGACGCGCGGGTGCCAGCCCCGGCCCGAACGTCAAGACGAGATCGGAACAGGATGAAGAGTAGGGTCATCCTCCTGGTCGAGGATAACCCCGACGACGAGTTGCTCGCCCTGCGGGCGCTCAAGAAAAGCGGCGTCTCAAACGAGGTCGTCGTCGCCCACGACGGGGTCGAGGCGCTCGACTACCTGTTCGCGAGCGGTCCCTATGAGGGGAGGGACACGTCCGCCATGCCGCAGTTGGTGCTCCTGGATCTCAAACTGCCAAGGGTGGACGGGCTCGAGGTTCTCAAGCGCCTGCGCTCCGACGAGCGGACGCGGCTCTTGCCCGTGGTCATCCTGACCTCATCGAGAGAGCGGAGCGACGTACTGGAAGGCTACGGCCTTGGCGCCAACAGCTACGTCCGCAAGCCGGTCAACTTCGAACAGTTCGTCAAGGCCATCGAACAACTCAAGCTCTACTGGCTAGTACTGAACGAAACCCCACCCACGGTCGTGTAGCAGCTCAGCACGCTGCGCCCTTCGGCGGCGGGCTTAAATGCGCCCGGCCAGCTCGGCTTCGAGCTCGTCTATGAATTGTCTGGCGGTACGTCCCGAGCGGCCGGCGTGCCAACGGTCCCAGAGAAGGGCGCGTTCCTTGAGGTCTTCTGCGGGTATGGTGAGGCCGCGTTCCCTGGCGAGTCCGGCTACGATCTCGAGGTAGCGTGCCTGGTCCGGGGGAGGGAAGGTCAGGCGTAGCCCGAAGCGGGCGGCCAGGGAGAGCTTCTCCTGCATGGTGTCGCGGGCGTGGACGTCGTCGCCGGTGGAAGCGTCGTCACGGTCGGAGAAGCTCTCCCTGATCAGGTTCCTGCGGTTGGATGTGGCGTAGAGCCTGACGTTCTCGGGCGGTTCTTCGACGCTGCCTTCGAGGAGGGCCTTGAGGGTCTTGTACTCGACCTCGTGCTCCTCGAAAGAGAGGTCGTCGACGAAGAGCATGAAACGTGGTCCGCGTCCGCGCAGGACCTCGAGTACCCTCGGCAGGTCGGCGAGGTCTTCTTTCTTGACCTCAACCAGCCGCAGCCCCTCGTCGGCGTACTCGTTTAGGACGGCCTTAACGGTGGATGACTTGCCCGTTCCTGGCTGGCCGTAGAGGAGCGCGTGGTGGGCGGGGAGTCCGGCAAGGAAACGTTCGGTGTTGCGGATCAAAGGTCCCCTCTCCCGCTCGTAGGCGATGAGCTCGGCCAGCCTCACCGGGTCGGGGCTGGCGACCGCCCTGAGGCGTCCTTCCCTCCACTGGAAAGCCGTGTGGCGGCCGAATGGGCCCGCGCCGTGCCTGGCATAATGGCCAGCCAGAAGCTGCGTGCAGGCTCCCCAGTCTCCTGCTGCAGAGAGCTTGCGTGCGATCTCTCGCCGCGGAGACTCCTCCGGTTGCCCTGGGTCGGTCCATGGTACCCAGATGCCGGCCAGTTCGGGCACGGCTGCCTCGACCCTGCCTAGCAACGCCGGCGCATCCAGCTCGAACATCTCCCGCAGCGTGAGGAGGTCCCGCCCCGCCTGCTCCAGCACGAAAGGGCTCATCTCCCCCCTCTCACAGCCCAGGCTGAACGGGTTCTCGTCGTCCAGTACCCTGCCCAACAGATACGACTGCCAGGCGTCGGGCAGCAGCCGCTCCTCTTCGAGGGCGAGCCCCTCCCACAACCGCCCGAAGACCCTGGCGACGGCGGCGGTGTCAGGACGCCCATCCTCCAGCAGTTCGAGCAAAGATAGGAAATCCCGCGCCAGAGCCGAGTCAAGGACGCCGCGCAGCGCACCGAGCCCACGCGCCCTGACAGAAAGTACCGTACCATGCTCCATGAAGGAGCATGGTAGCACGCTGCGTCCTTCTGGCTTCACGCCGTGCTCTACGTATAGATATCGCGGCGGCGGAAGGCCAGGGTGGCGAGCAGCATTAGCGCGAGCGCGATGAGGGTTATGCCGCCGAAGTGGGCCCAGTCGATGCCGTCCTCGATGGCCGAGCCGTAGTAGTAGAAGGCGGAGGCGGGCCGCCAATCTTCGAGGTCTTTCGAAGCCCGGCCTATGGCGTCGATGAGGTACATGCCGAAGAGCAGGAAGGCCGGTATGGAGATGGCGAGGGCCCTGCGATGGAACAGCGCCGAGCACAGCAGCGCGAGGGCGCCGAACACGGCGCATATCGGCCACAGGTTGAGTACCCCGTTCGTAATCTGCCGCGGGGATAGGTCCACGCCCACGAGCACGGCCGTGCCCCAGGTGAGCAGGACGACGACGGCGCAGATCCCGAGTAGCGAGAGCGCGGTGGCGATGAAGTTGCCGGCGACGAGCTGCCAGCGCGGCAGGGGGTTGCCGAGCAGAACGTCTATGGTGCCGCGCTCCTCGGCCCCGGCGAGGGCGTTCGCGAGCGCGAGTATCGTGAAGAAAGACAGCGCCAGGGGCGCGAGCCCGAAGAACTGCGAGTGAAGGTAGTTGGCGGGGTCGCCGAGGTCGGTTATGCCGAAGGCCTCGAGCATGCCCTTCGGGTAGGCCTCCATGAGTTGGTTGAGTTCGTCCGCGCCCCCCTCGATGGCCGTGAACGAGGCGACCATCGCCGCGCTGTAAAGCCCGAGCGCGCCCCCCCAGATCAGTATGCTCCTCAGCTGCGACCTGCTCGTGTGCGAGACGAGGGCGAAGAGCGTCCCCCGCGGCGCCTGTCTCTCCGCTCGCCTTCCCTTCTCGCCGCTTTCCAGAATCGTGCTCATCGACCTTCTCCATTCTCCCGCTCGTAGTAAGTGAGGAAGACCTCTTCCAGGCTGGGCCGCTCGTACTCCATGTTGAGAAGGGTATGGCCGGCCGCCAGCTTGACCATCTCATCCAGGTCGTCGTAGAGGGTGAAGGAGATCCTCCGCCCTTCGCCCTCGAGGTCCCTGACGCCAGAGAGCATCTCGAAGGGTTTCGGATCGACGTCCTGTGCGAAGGTGAGGACGACGTGCCTGAAGGACTTGTCTATGAGCGTCTCCGTCGTCTCGACCGCGGCTAGCCTTCCGCCGCGGATGATCCCAACCCGGTCGCACACCCGCTCGACCTCGGCCAGGTTGTGCGACGAGAAGAAAACGGTGCGTCCCTCGGCCTTTACCTCCTCGATGATGTCGAGAAACTCCTCTTGCACCAGCGGATCCAAGCCTCCTGTTGGTTCGTCGAGCATCAAGAGCGGCGGCCTGTGGAACATGGCCTGGACGAGACCGATCTTCTGCTTGTTCCCCCGCGAGAGCCGCCTCATCGGACGGTGTAACTCGGCCCCTAGCCTCTCGGATAACTCGTGGGCGTACCCGAGGTCCTTCACGCCGCGCAACCTGGCGAAGAACTTGAGCAGCCTCTCCCCCGTCATCTTGTCCTCGAGGGCGAACTCCCCCGGCAAATTGCCGACGTTGGCCCTTATCTCGACGCTCTCTTTTTTGATGTCGAGGCCGAAGACCTCGCCACGCCCGCCAGTGGGCTTCAGGAACCCGAGCAGCGTCCTCACCGTCGTGGTCTTGCCTGCCCCGTTGGGCCCGAGGAAGCCGAAGACCTCGCCCTCTTCGACCGCGAGGTCCACATCCTCTATGCCCCGCGCTTTGCGGCCGTAGGACTTGGTAAGCTTCTCGGTCTGTATGGCCAGGCTCATCTTTTCCTCCTCTCCCACTTCTCCAACACGGCTGGCATCTCCTTCTCCCAGTAGGCGTAGAAGTCGCGCATCTCCTCCAGGCTTCGCCTGGCATGGGGATCTTCGGAGTCAATCAACTCGAGGCCACGCTCCGCCGTCTTGCGGAAGCCGCCCAAAGCCTCCATCTCGCGGCGCATGATCTCGTGCCACGCATCAGGCCTTACACGGAAATAATCACGCCTCTCCCCAGGCTTCGACCACCGCTGCACAAGACCCATCTGGATCAGCGAACGCGTGGTCTGGCTTATGGAGCCCCGACTGGCCCCAAGGGCATCGGCCAACTCCTCAGCCGACCGCTCCGGCGGGTCGGAGATCATCAAAACTCCCAATACCCGCCCGAACATGCGCGAGAGCCCAAACTGCCCGAAAAGGAGCCCGAAATCCTCGACGTACCTCATCCGCTCCTCGTCCAACACGCCTCCGTAAAGCTCGCTGCGAATACCAGTATATTCCTGGTTTTCATAGATTTCAATATCTACTGAAAGTTTTGAAACGCAGGTTCCAGGTGTGTGGGCCTTCTGCTACTGGTGGATTCCCGCTCCCCGCTTTCGCGGGGACAGGTTCCGGGGAATGACATGTGGGGGGAGGGTTGTGTTGGATCTCGGGTTACGTCGCGAACCCTGCTGATGCATGAGGGCGGTTCGCGAACCGCCCCTACATGCGGACCGTTTTAGTGGGTGGTGAGGTAGTTTTCGATGCCTACCTCGAGGGCTTCGGCTATCTGCTGCTGGCGGACACCCGTGCCGTTGGAGAGGAGCTGACCTTCCTTATCGTTCGTGATGAAGACGGTTTCGGCTATGGTCGCCGGCATGTTGCTCTTGAGCAAGACGCCCGAGGCGAACGAGTAAGGCGTTCTCGTGGCTATGGTGCCTGTACCGTTTGCCGCCGGCAGGGTCGAGAGGGAGCCGAACACGGTGTTGGCCAGTTCCTTGTCCTTGCGCCACTTGCCGAAGAGGGTGGTCGTGTAATCGGCGGATGTGTTCGTGGAGCCGTTCATGTGGATGGAGACCAGCACGTAGTCCCCAGGATCAGCAGCCTTGAAGGAGTTGGCCCTGTTCGCGCGCTGGGTGTTGGAGAGGGTCTCGTCCTCTGTACGCGTCATGTACACCGTGCAGCCGTCGACTACGAGGAGGTCTCTCAGCGTGTTCGCTACGTTCAGGGTCTGTACTTTCTCCTGGAGGCCGTTTTTGTTCACGGCTCCGGAATCACTCCCACCGTGGCCTGGGTCCAGGACCACCTTCCCGGTGCAGCCGGCCGCCTGTGCTTCTGCGCCAGTCGAAAGGGCAACTGTGGAGAGCAAAATCGCGACGAGGATTGCTGTCAGCACCGTCGCCCACGTCTTGAAGAGACCAGCGTATGTCATTTCCCATCCTTTCCTGGGGGCTTTGCCTCGCGTTACGTGGCGTGGGGCATGATACCTGTGTTCGAGGGTCTACGCATCCCCCAAATGGGCTAGCGATTATCAGCCGCCGAAGAGGCGGGACCAGAAACCGCGGTTCTTGAGGGCGTTAAGCTCGGCTTCGAGGCGGACCCTGTCTTCGGAGAGGGCAGATTTCTCTTGTGTGAGGGTCACCTGTTCGTTGAGGAGGCGTTCGCGCTCGGACTCGAGCTTCGTCTTGTCCTCTTCCAGGGTGGAGATCGTCTTCTCCTGCAGTTCGCGCTGGAATTCGACGAGGTTGAGGCGTTCTATCTCGGACCAGAGGCGGTCGATCTCCATCCTCGCCGCGTCGCGTTCCTGGCGAATTTCTTCGGTCTGGCGGGTCCGCTCTTCTAGCCTGGTCTTGTAGTCCTGGCCCTGCTGCAGGAGGCGCTCGTAGCGCTCGAAAGGTACGGCGGGAAGCCTGGAATTGCCGGAGGACTCCTCCCCCATCACCTCGCCCTCGAAGATCTCCTCCTCAGCTGAGGCGGCGCCGAGCTCGCGCGCGAGCCCGAGGACATCTTGCAGGCTGAAGGCGTACCCACCGTTCTCCGTGCGCTCTGGACGAAGCCTCCCCTCCTCCGCGAAGCGCCTCACCGTCTCAGGCTCGACATCGAGAACGGCCGCCGCCCCGTTAAGACCGATGATCTCCTCGCCCCTGTCCATGAGCGCATTCTACTTTAGCTTTCAGCGATCAGCCATCAGCCATCAGCTTTTCGGTGGATGGAGAACGTCTTGCGCGGAAAACAGGACGATCCCAAGGTCTCTAAATGGCTGCTCTCAGGCCTTGACTACCTCGCCGCCCTCGACCTTGACGGGGATCTCCGGAAGTGGGCTTGGTGCCGGACCGGCGACGACCTTGGCGCCGTTGGCCGGGTCGTAGACCGAGCCGTGGCACGGGCAGGCTAGTTGGCCGCCCTTGTAGGCCACCGTGCAGCCCTGGTGCGTGCATACCGCCGAGTAAGCTACAAAGTCACCATTCTTCAGGTGGACCAGGACCGCCGGGTTTCCCGCATCCTTGAACGCGACGGCGCTGCCAGGCGCGACCTCAGACTCACCCGCGATGGCAGCCCCGCCGGACTTGGCCTCGCCGCCAGACGAAGAGGACGACCTCTGCGAGCCGCCGGAGTTCCCACCACCGTAGTCGCCGCCACCAGAGTTGCCGGACTTTCCACCCTCTGACCCTCCGCCGGCGCTGCCACCTCCGCATGCGACCAGTGAGGCGCTGGCTGCGCCCACTCCAAGGGCGGTGCCGAGCCAGATGAACTTCTCGCGCGAAATCTTCTCCAAGGCGTCCTCCTCATTGTGGCCAGGGTTTCCATGATATACGCAAAGACCTGAGCTTCGGATGTAGGCAGTACTCAAGCGCGCTGCAAGCGGCGTGCTCGAGTGCTTACAATAAACCTCCTTGCGAACCGCTGCGTATGTAGGAGAGCGTGGCGATCTAGCAAAGGAGTCAGGCGCGTGAACGGTATGGTGTGGGTGAGGGTGCTGATCGGGGCCGTCTGGCTGAACGGTGGTGTCGAGAAGCTGCTGAACCCGAGCTTTCCAAGGCAGTTCGCCGTGAGCCTTCAGGCGGGGGGGTTCGTCTCGCAGGCTCCCCCTTTCTTCCAGGATTTTATGAAAGGTTATGTCGTTCCAAACGCCGAGCTCTTCGCCCAGCTCATGCGCGTGGGGGAGTTGACGCTTGGCATAGCGCTCATCCTTGGTTTGCTCACCAACCTCGCCGCCCTTGGCAGCATCGGGCTGAGCGCGATGATATTGCTCTCCCAGGGTGGCGTGGGGCTAGGGACGGGGCTCGGCTCTCCCGAGTTCCTCACGATAAACGTGGTCGTAGCTTTCATCTCGCTCGTGATACTGCTCAGCCCTGGCGCGAAGGAACTTTCCGTAGACTCCCGTCTCGCAGAGCGCAGCCCGGGACTGTCTCCACTCTTGATCAATCGTCGCAAGCAAGGCTAGCCATCCCTCGCGCAGCCCTGAAGGCTGGCCGCTACAGAAACGCCGGAACCAGCTCACCCTTGATAAGATCCGCGTTCTGTTCGCGCTCGCGCACGACGGCCCAGCTATCTCCTTTGACCATGACCTCGGCTGGCCGCGGACGGGAGTTGTAGTTGGAGGCCATCGAGAAACCGTAGGCGCCTGTGTCCATGACGGCGAGCACTTCGCCCTCGGCGGCGTCCGGCAGCTCGCGGTCGCGGGCCAGGTAGTCGCCAGACTCGCACACGGGCCCGACGAGGTCTGCGTTCGCGATGGAGCCATCCTCGTTTACGGAGAGGACCTCGTGGTGGGCGTCGTAGAGGCTCGGGCGCAGGAGGTCGTTCATACCAGCGTCGGCGACGATAAAGCTCTTCTCGCCGCTCTTCTTGCGGTAGACGACGCGGGTCAGGAGAATGCCTGCGGCGCCTGCGATGTAGCGGCCCATCTCGCACAGGATCCTGGTCCCCGTCGCCTCCAGGGTGGGACGGATAGCGTCCACGAGCTCCTTCGGGGTCGGGGTCTCCTCGTCCTTGTAGGGGATGCCGAGGCCGCCGCCGATGTTGAAGTAGCGGATGTCGAAGCCGCGCACCTTGAGCTCGTCGACGAGGCCGGCCGAGCGTTCGACGGACTCCGTGTAGGGGGCTAGCTTGGTGATCTGGGATCCTATGTGCTGGTGGACGCCGATGAGGTCGACGCAGCGATACTCGCCTATTCTTTCGGCCAGCGCCAGCGCCTCGTCCACGGGGATGCCAAATTTGTCGCGGCCCCTCCCCGTGGTGACGTGCTCGTGGGTCTCGGCGTCGACGTCGGGGTTGACGCGCAGGGCCACGCGGGCCTGTTTGCCGAAGCGGGCGCAGACACGGTCGAGGAGGTCCAGCTCAGAGGCAGACTCGACGTTGAAGAGCAGGATGCGCTCCCCCAGGCCTGACATCAGCTCCTTCTCTGTCTTCCCGACGCCGGCGAAGACGACCTTCTTCGGGTCGAACCCTGCCCGCATCGCCCGGTAGAGCTCCCCGCCCGAGACGATATCAGCCCCTGCCCCGAGGGAAGCGAGCGTCCGCAAGACCGCGAGGTTCCCGTTGGCCTTGACCGCGTAGCAGACCAGATGGTCGAGGCCCGAGAATGCATCATCGAGTTCCGTGTAGGTCCTCTGCAGCGCGGCGTGGCTGTAGACGTAGGCCGGTGTTCCTGCCCCCGCGGCTATCTCGGAGAGCGGCACGTCCTCGCAGCGGAGTCCGCCCCCCTCGTAGTGGAAATCGTCCAAAACGTACCTCCTCGTGCAGCCGGAGCGTGCTATATTTTCGGCTCTGCAAAAGGAGCCGTAGGGAGAATATACTCCGTGCCGAACCCCCGCGCGACACCCCAGGCTAACGAGACGATGGAGCCCGCCTCCAATCCTCCCCTGCTCCTCAACCCGATCCTCGCGCAGCAGGGCGCATACCCCCTACTGCGCCTCGACGAACGCCGCGGGGAATTGGAGAGGAGGGGCCTGGATCTCTTCGATTTCGGTACCGGCGACCCGCGCGAACCGACGGACCAGAAGATCCGGCATGCCCTAATAGACGGTCTCCCCGAGACCAGCAGGTACCCGAGCACGACCGGTAAAGCCAGCCTGCGCGAAGCCTTCTGCGGCTGGATGCAACGCCGCCACAAGGTCTCGCTCGACCCCGAGAGCGAGGTCCTTCCGGCCACCGGCTCGAAGGAGGCAATCTTTCACGCCCCCATGGCATTCCTCCACCACTCCCACGACAGGCGCGGCGTCGCCTACGGAACGCCAGGCTATCCCGTCTACGAGCGGGGGACGCTGTTCTCAGGCGGCGAGGCTTTGCCGGTAAGATTGGATAGCAAGAACGATTTCCTGTTACCGTCAGGGGCTGTAGATCCCGAACGCACGCGAATACTGTGGATCAACTACCCCCACAACCCGACGGGCACAGCTGCGACCTACGAATACCTCGAAGAGGTGGCCGCGTTCTGCCACGAGCACGACATCCTTCTCTTCTCCGACGAGTGCTACAACGACATCTACTCAGGCGGGCCGCCTCCCTCCATCCTGGAGATAACGAAAGAGCGGACGCTCGCGTTCTGCTCCCTGTCCAAACGTAGCGGCATGACCGGCTACCGCTCCGCGATGATGGCCGGGGACCCTGAGTTGATCGACGCGCTGAGAAAGCTCCGTCCCTCCATAGGCGTCGCCACCCAATCCTTCGTGCAGGATGCCGCTACCGCTGCCTGGTCCGACGACGCCCACGTCGAGAAGCGGCGGCGCATCTTCGGCGAGAAGCGGGCGCTGTTTACCGAGTTCTTCGAGAGGGCAGGCCTGAAATATCTGCATACCGAGGCGAGCTTCTACCTGTGGATCGCGGTACCCGGCGGGGACGACGAAGCCTACGCCCTGCGCCTCATGGAAGAGGGCATCGTCGTGGCGCCTGGCAGCTCGTTCGGGGCCGGCGGCGAGGGTTACGTCAGGATCGCCCTGGTACCAGGACTCGAGGACTGCAGGGTGGCGATACGGCGCTGGGCAGAGCTCAAGCGCCAAGGCGCTTGAGCGCACGCCTGCTTCGCAGGCTTGTCAGCACGCTGCAGCCTTCGGCTTGCGCTTTCAGCTTTTTGGTTCCGGCCACGCCCGCGCTCGCTAACCGAAATGCTGCAGCAGGAGCTACTTCTTGCGGACGATGGTCACGATCTGCACGTGAGATCCACGCAAGAACTGTACCGGGCGGCGAGCGCTTACTTATCCGATGAAGCGCGGGAAGTGCCTTACGTGTTGGGCATCGCCGGCAGCGTCGCCGCTGGCAAGAGCACGGTGGCTGAGGTCATAAGGGCCTTGATCTCCCGCTGGCCGAACCGCCCCGAAGTAAGCCTGGTTAGCACCGACGGCTTCCTCTACCCAAACCGCGTGCTGCAAGCGAGGGGTCTGATGGAACGCAAGGGTTTCCCCGAGAGCTACGATGTGCCGCTCCTCTTGCGGCTCCTCGCCGACATCAAATCCGGCCGCGACGGGGTGAGCGCCCCGATCCACTCCCACCAGACCTACGACATACTCCCCGACGAAACGCAGGAGGTAGGACAACCCGACGTCCTCGTCGTGGAGGGCCTCAACATGCTCGAAGCTGGGTTGCCTGAACCCTCGGGCGGGCACATGGTCTTCGTCTCCGACTACGTGGATTTCTCGATCTACGTCGATGCAGATGAGAGTTACATCAAAAAGTGGTACCTGGACCGCTTCCTGCGCCTCAGGGAAGAGGCGATCGGGGACAGCACCGCTTACTTCCACCGTTTCGCGGACCTCTCGGTAGAGGAAGCCACCGAGATGGCCCTACGCGTCTGGGACGAGATCGACCACCCCAACCTCAAAGAGAACATCGAGCCAACGGGAGACAGGGCGCGTCTGATCCTCGAGAAGAACCAGGATCACTCCATACAGAGCATCCGACTGCGTAAGATCTGATAGCGGCTTGGGAAGGGGTCGTGCAGTTTCAACCGGTCAATGCAACACGGGGTAGAGTCTTGGTGACACAAGAAGTAGCGGTACACACCACCGATCAGGGTGCGCCCTGTAGAACTGATCAGAGCCGTGCGGAGGGCGCACAATAGCCGACGAGCACGTCCATAACGTCCATTACCTCGTCTTCGAGGTCGTCGCGGCCTTCGCGTCGCAGATCCAGGAGTAAGCGTTTCAGGTCCTCGTACAGGACCTCTCGGGGGTACCCCGCGCGGATCATCTCCTCCGCCTCCGTGTGCAGGGCGTCGGCGATCCCCCCCGCCAGCTTAGAGTACGCCAGGCGGTGCAGACGGTGGGCTGTTTCGTTATGTCGGCGCTGCTCCATCGCGCTCACCCGTTTAGGAAACGTTTCCTATTCTTACCGTTGACATTCCCTATTATCACACGGGAACCTGGATATTTGCACCCTGTTGGAGAAAACCGAAATTACCAGAGACGCTAGCAGCCGGCTAGAAGGGCCGCCACAACTCGCGGGTCGAGCGTAGAGCCTCTTCGTAATCGGCGAGACCCATCGGGGCTGACGGTTCTATGAAACCGTGGGTACCGGGCGGCGCGCCGGGATCGGACCTATACCTCAGCTCAGGCGGTAGCGTGCCCGTTTCCAATTCCCAGATGGGGTCTTTGCCAATGCCACCGTACTCTGACGGCCTCCGATGCTCGGCCATATTCTCCGGCGGTGGCGGGTTCACGCTCATGCCGCCCGTTAGTGGATGAACCATCCCGGAATGATCCACGTCTATATCCCGTCTCCTGTCGCCGGTACGAACACCGAGTGTTCGGGCTGGGTTCTTCCTACCCTCCGGGACCTCTGGCCTTCCGTCGTCTCCCATCATCATGGCTCGGAGCACCCTCATTCCTGTGTCTCCCACCTGGAGGACAAAACTAGATTCTACAGGCTATCCCGGAACCAGAACGGGAATGCCTCACGCTAACGAAATCTGCGAGATCCGGACCTGGTTCAGAGCGCTTGGTAATCTAACAGCGCCATACGTAAGGCTCGAGCTTTATGCACAACGGGTCCTCAGCCTCTCTCAGCCCTAAGCAACAAGCTGACTTGCTGATCAGCCCAGCGCGAGTGCTACGACCCCTGCGACCATGGCTGCTGCGGCGATGAGGCGTCGTGTGGAGTCTCCTTCGGAGAGCAGGCGTGCACCCATGGCCGCGCCGATGAGGATGGAGATCTCGCGTGCGGGGGCCACGTAACTGACGGGCGTGAAGACGAGGGCCGTAAGCACGAGGATGTAGGAGAGCGGGCTGAGGATGGCCACGCCGAAGATTTCGGGCTTGTGGGCGCGCCAGAGAGACGTTATCTCCTTCCTTCGGCCCATCGCTAGCGGGGTCAGCAACGTCGTGGTGACGAGGATCGTGGCCCAGCTCTGCAGTAGGGGTGGGATCAGGAGCGCGCTGACGGCTTCCTTGTCCCAGATGGTGTAAGCGGCGATAAAGACCCCGGTCATGAGGCCGTAGAAGACGCCGGTCCCGAGGGCCGAACGGAGGCTCCCCGACTCGCTCGTCAGCACGAAGACGCCGGCCGTGATCAGGGCTATACCGACGAGGACGAGCGCGGAAGGTCTCTCACCGAACAGGACGATGGCTGCGGCGGTAGCAAGCAAAGGCCCCGTGCCGCGCGCCAGGGGATAGACGAGCGAGAGATCCCCAACCGCGTATCCCCTCTGCAAAAGCACGAAGTACCCGAGATGCAAAACGCCGCTCCCGAACATGAAAACGTATTGCACTGCTCCAAGATGGGGCGCGCTTACAAGCACGACGACGACAGCAAGCGGGGCGTAGATGACAAGCGAGCAGAGGCCGAAGAGCCAGACGAAGACAGGCCCCCCGTCCCCGACTCGCTTGGCGAGCAGGTTCCAGGTCGCGTGGAAGACGGCGGCCACGAGCACGAGCCCAAGCGCGAAGAGGGTCATGTCGCTTCGCTCCAGGGAGTCGGGAGTAGGGAGTGGGGAGTAGGGGTCATGGGGTGGTTTCTTCCTCCGTGGCTGAGATGTCAGAGATGAAGACTATTCTGTCGCCGCGGTGGAGGTCCCTGGCGAACTCGATGGCATGGCCCTCGGCATCCCATGCGGTGCGCGTGACCCTGAGCGCAGGCACGTCGGGGCTGACCCCGAGCATCGCGGCGGCCTCCGGATCTAGCGGGGTGGGCTCGAGTTCCTGGCGGGTATGCGCCACGGAGAGGCCGTATCGTTCCCGCACGAGGGCGTACAGGCTCCCGCCGAGGTCCTCCCCAAGCAGCCCGGGCAACAGCCGCTCTGGCAGGTAGTTCTCCTCCAGCACCAGCGGCTCGCCGTCGCCGGTACGCACCCTGACGAGGACGTGGACCGCATCCCCCCCCGAGAGCCCCAGGCGCGAGATGACCTCGGCGTCGCCCAGCTCTGCGGCTTCGACCGTGCGCCCTTCGAGCACCTCGGCCCCAGGGACGACCCCGCGTCCCCCGAGCTGGTCGGATAGGCCTGCGACGGTGTCGAGGGACTGTTCGATCTTCGGCCGCGCCACAAACACCCCAGACCGCTCCCTCCGCTCGACGAGCCCCCGCCTCGCAAGGAGCCCCACCGCAGCCCGCGCCGTCATGCGAGAGATGCCCTGCCCGGCCGCGAGCTCGCGTTCTGAAGGAACCCTGGCCCCAGGCGCCAACTCCCCTGACCTTATACGGGCCGCAAGCGCGTCCCCCACCCGCCTGTAGGCAGGAGCACCCCCATCAGCTCCACCGATCACGGCCCCCCTCACAGCGGCAAGCGGAAGGAACTTCCGCTTGCCTTGGGGAGTAGGGAGACGTCCTCGGCGTGGCTGCGAACTCGGATCTCCGGTGTCCCCGCTTCACGAAGCTCATCTAATGAATGCCGCTGTCAGCACCCGTCCCAATCAGCACGAGAACTACCCAGGCCAGCAACACAACCCCAACAACTAGCTCGGTCATAGCAACTCCTTCCTACTCTACATCAACTGGTATATACCACATGCTAGCAGGTGGTCTGCTGTGCGTCAAGGACGTTGGAGCTACCGACCGGACACCACCCGATGCTCACGCAACCGGAGTTGCTTGTCCGGGTGCTAGCCATAGCGGCCGCAACGCCGGGCGGAATGCCGACAGCGTAGATCACCTGAATCATCTGGATTCCGTACGACCGGCTCTCATCGACGGGGCCGCCAGGGCCGTGTGGGCGGCTGGCGGAAGGCCGCGCGTCGTGTTCGGCTTCGAGGTCAGGCGCGGGAAGATCGTCGAGATCGAAATGCTCGCCGACCCCGTGCGCCTCCGCCGCCTAGACCTGGCTGTCCTCGATGACTGATGTG
This sequence comes from Rubrobacterales bacterium, assembly GCA_038199875.1. Classification (GTDB taxonomy): domain Bacteria; phylum Actinomycetota; class Rubrobacteria; order Rubrobacterales; family Rubrobacteraceae; genus Rubrobacter_D. The sequence goes on along the minus strand of JBBPYN010000014.1, from coordinate 1,721 downwards.
TAGTCCGGTAGATCTCCACTGGTTAGAGGTGAGAAGCGCCTTCAGCGGTGGCTGGCTGCTCCGTCTTGCCGTTGGCATTCATCCAAACCCGAGATGTTTCGGGGAGAATCGTCGCTAAGGAGTCCCTCGGCATCTTAAGCGACACGAAAGTCGCCTGAAACGTTAGAATGAAGCACATGAGAGACGGTACCTATACTACGGCGGAGGTTATCCGGCTCGGGCGCGAGATCTACGAGCGCGAGGTCCGTGCTCAGGTGGAGGCTTCTCACGACGGCGAGTTTGTGGTTGTGGATGTTACCACCGAAGCCTGGGAAGTCGACGAAGACGATGTCGCCGCCTCGGAGCGGGTCCTTGCCAATAACTCAGACGCCGTGCTGTTCTTCGCCAGGGTAGGGCGGCGGGCGGCCTACCGGCTGGGTGTCCGCTAGAGCCTTCGTTGGTGACGCCTTGACGATGAGGGGTACGGTCGCCGCCGAAGGCAGCGAGGCGCTGCTGGGCGTAGAAGTCCTCTCTCAGGCGGAGGCATCTTCGCTTCGGGTCGAGGCGGTGGTGGACACGGGGTTCACGGGGCACCTAACCCTACCAAGCGCGACTGTCGAGGTCCTGGGGCTGCCGATCATCGGAAGCGCCGAGTCGATCCTTGCCGACGGCAGTTTGGTGATGGAAGACGTTTGCCTGGCAAGCGTGCTCTGGCATGGCGGTGAGCGGCCGGTCCGGGTGCTCGTTGCCGACGCGACGCCCCTCCTGGGCATGGCGCTGATGCGGGGCAGCGAACTGCGCGTCGAATGCCTGGGTGGCGGAGAGGTGAGCTTAGAGAAGCTAGAGGAACCGAACGGCTGAACCCGAAGGTCGCTACGAGGCCTCAGGGGGCCGCGCTTCCTCCGATCGGGCCACGGGAAGGGCCGGGTGTCTGGCCGGTCCAAAGCGGCCGACCACCGCGCCGCGTGGGTGCGGCTTCCTGCTAAACTGGCGGATGTGCTGGGATCTCACTGAGGTAGAGGAGGACGAGGATACAGGAGAGGATAGAGGCCGCGTTCGGGGACAGGGCATTGCTCGAGGCGGAGGAATACAGAACAGCCGTCTTCGATACTGTGGCCGCCCTTGACAGGGGAGAGTTGCGCGTCGCCGAGAAGCGGGATGGCGAATGGAGTTCCAACGCCTGGGTGATGAAGGCTATAAATCTGTACTTCGCGATCGCGGAGATGCGGACCGTTGAGGCCGGGCCTTTCGAGTACCACGATAAGATCCCAACCAAGAAGGACCTGGCCTCTGCGGGTGTGCGCGTCGTGCCGCCCGGGACCGTGCGTTACGGGGCTTTCGTCGAGCCCGGCGTCGTCGTTATGCCTGGATACGTCAACATAGGAGCATACGTGGGTACCGGGACCATGGTTGACACGTGGGCGACGGTCGGCTCTGGGGCCCAGATCGGTCGCGGCGTGCATCTGGCCGGGGGCGTTGGGATCGGGGGTGTGCTCGAGCCTCCCGGGGCGATGCCAGTGGTGATCGAAGACGGAGCCTTCGTCGGCTCGCGGTGCGTCGTCGTCGAGGGGGTGCGCGTCGAGGAGAAGGCGGTCCTCGGGGCCAACGTGGTGCTCACGGGCTCGACGAGGGTCGTCGACGTTACAGGACCAGATGAGGTCGTCTACAGGGGCCGGGTTCCGGCGCGCTCCGTGGTCGTCGCGGGGACCCGCACCAAACAGTTCCCAGCGGGTGAGTACCAG
>JBBPYN010000013.1:0-2322 GCA_038199875.1 Rubrobacterales bacterium | reverse complement strand
GCTGCCGGACCTGGATTCGAACCAGGACTAAGTGATTCAGAGTCACTCGTGCTGCCGTTACACCATCCGGCAATGTAACGGCGGATATTGTAACGCTTTATGGGGTCTCCGTCGAGGTTTGCCCGCTTGTCTCGGCGACCCCGCCGGCCTCGATGGCGCGTAGGATCTGTATCCTCTCCTCTATCGGGGGGTGGGTGGAGAAGAGGCCTTTGGAGCGCTTCTCGAACTGCTTGATGGGGTTGACGATGTAGAGGTGGGCGGTCGCGCGGTTGGCGACCTCGAGGACCTCGCTGTCGCCACCGATCTTCTGCAGGGCATCAGCGAGCCCCTTTGGGTTGCGGGTGAGCCTGACGGCGGTTGCGTCGGCCAGGAACTCGCGCTGGCGGCTTATGGAGAGCTGCAAGAGACGGGCGAACAGGGGCGCGAGGATGGCCAGGACTATGGCTACGACCATCATGATGAGCTGCAATTGCCCGCCACCGTCCCCGCTCCGGCGCCCTCCCCCCCTGCCGCCGCTGAACCACAGGCCGCGCAGGAAGAAGTCGGAGATCAGGACCGTCGTGCCGACCAGGATGCCTACAAGCATCGAGTAGCGGATGTCGAAGTTGGCCACGTGGGACATCTCGTGCGCCATAACACCCTGCAACTCGTCGCGGTCGAGCTTTTCGAGGAGGCCTCTGGTGACGGCGACCGTGGCGTGTTCGGGGTCGCGGCCCGTGGCGAAGGCGTTCGGGGCGCCGTCGTCGACGATGTAGACCTTGGGCATCGGGAGGCCTGAGGCTATCGACATCTCCTCGACCACGTTGAAGAGTACGGGGGCTTCGTCGTGTGTGATCTCCCTTGCTCGCGAGGCGGCGAGGACCATCCTGTCGCCCGCGTAGTAGCTGATGAGACCGGCGATCACACCGATTACCAGGGCGAAGGCGAGGCCGGCGAGGGCGCGGACGGGGTCGCCGAGCCAAGCGTACCCGATTATGTAGCCGAAGACGGTGATGAAAGCGAGGAAGGCGGCTATGAGCAGCAGGCTGTTTCGCCTGTTGCGGGAGATGCGCTCCCTGAAGGTACCCTGGTCTCTGCCTTCCATCGGCCTAGTCGTAGGAGACCGTTACGGACTCCCGCTCAGGCCCCTGGGCCTCGAAGTATTCCCTCTCCGTGAAGCCCATGGGACGGGCGAAGATGACCGCAGGGAAGCTCTGTATCTTCGTGTTGTAGGACTGGACCGAGTCGTTGTAGTGCTGCCTGGCGAAGGAGATCTTGTTCTCCGTTGACGAGAGCTCCTCCTGGAAGTCGATCAAAACCGTGTTGGACCGGAGATCCGGGTAGTTCTCGGCCACGGCGAACAGGTTGCCGATGGCGCCCGAGAGACGGGCCTCTGACTGGGCCTGCTCTCCCGGCGACTGGGGCTGCATGGCCTGGGAGCGAGCCTGCGTGATCTGGGTTAGCACGTCCTGCTCCTGGCGGAAGTACTTCTTCACGCCTTCGAGGAGGTTCGGGATCAGATCGTAGCGACGCTTGAGCTGCACGTCTATCTGCCTGTACGACTCCTCGGCCTCGTTGCGCCGACGCACCAGCCCATTGTAGGTGGAGATCGCGAAGATCACCAACACAACCACGATCACGACTATCACGATCAATAAAACAATGCCCATCCAATACCTCCGCGACTAGGACGCCACAGGCATTATATCCCCCACGGCGCCCTATGGCCCGAGAAACTCGACCCTGTTCGAGGACGGACCTCATCCCGCAGCCCAGGCCGCCCTCCCGGTCGACGAGCGTGACATGGAGGTCGAAACTCATCACCCCGTACCTACAGGACCCACATTCCGCACCCCTCGCTACGGGCTCGGGTATTTTATGAGTCATGGGACCTACAGACGTTACTTCCGAGGAATTGGTAATCGAGGATCTCGACCACCTGGGGCTTGTAGCCGGGGTGGTGGACCAGATCGGGTTAGTAGAGTGCATCGACGCCCGCTTAGGCACCCATGAGGACGAGCATCTCAGCGCCGGGCAGGTACTGAAGGCGATGATCCTAAATGGATTGGGTTTCGTCTCGGCTCCGATGTACCTGTTCGGCCGCTTTTTCGAGGACAAGCCAACCGAGCATCTGCTGGGAGAAGGCGTTCAGTCCGCTCACCTCAACGATGACAAGCTCGGTCGTGTCTTGGATAGCCTCCATGAGGCGGGGCTCTCCTCTCTGTTCGTAGAGATCGCCTCAGAGGCCATGAGCCGTCTCGGGGTAGACGCCGGACGGCTGCACCTGGACGCCACCTCTTTCCACCTTCATGGCCGCTACCCCGGCCAACGCGAAGAGCAAGG